>CAMPJV010000086.1 GCA_946886975.1 uncultured Taibaiella sp.
GAGCATAGGCTTCGCAACAGTAGCTCCGGTGGAAATCACCTAAAAAAGAAGGGTGCTTGCAAATCCGCAGGCACCCTCAGAGAGGTCAAATGAGTTATTCTTCTACAGGTGGGGGATCATCCTTCATAGTTTCAGCTGGCTTTTTCTTTCCGTCCATATTCTGCAGCTGACTATGTATATCCTGTATCTTTTCTTCTTTATGCTTGATCTTGACCTCACATTGGCTGATAAGCTTTTCCAAGTGGCTCTTTAATTCCTCCGCCTTTGGACCTGGAGTAACGTTTCCCAGGGCAGTGACAAAATCGGAAAGGCGCTCCTGTTCTTCGTTAAGTTCCGCTTCCAGTTGTGCCAGGAATGTTTGGGTTTTGGTCTGCCTATGTTCAAACTGCCTTTCAATTTGCTGCTTACGTCTTTCCCTGTCGGCATCCTTGCGTTCAAAAAAGAACTTCCGTGCGGAAATGAACTGCTCCCAGATAGAGTTAATATGTTCTCTTGGCACTGGACCAATCTTTTTCCATTCCGTCATCAGCTCATTCATCTCTTCAGTAGTTTCTCTCCACTGGTTAGAATGCTTTAGTTCTTCCGCCCTTTTGACCAATGCAAGCTTCTGCGCATAATTGTCATCCTGCGTGACACGAAGGGTTTCCTGGTGCTGACGCTTATTGGTAAAGAAGATCTCTTTTGCTGCATTAAACCGCGCCCAAAGTTCGTCTGCCTTGTCCATAGGTACTCTGCCAGTTTTTTTCCACTCCTCCATCAGGTCTGCATAGGCATGAGAGGTCTTCGTCCAGTCGGTGGTGTCCTTAAGGGCCTCTGCCCGTTCCACGATAGATAGCTTGGCAGCATAGTTTACCTCCTGCTCGGCCTGTATCACCTCAAAATGCTGGCGCTTCCTTTCGTAGAATGTATTCTTAGCTTGTATAAAACGGCTCCAGAGCTCCTCGTTCTTGTCATGAACGGTACGCCCGATGGTCTTCCACTGCTCCATGAGCTGTCTGAACACTTCTGTTGTTTCCTTCCAGCTTTCTGAGTTTGCATAGTTTTCAGCCTTCTCTACGAGTTCCATTTTCAGATCAAGGTTCTGGAGCATCTCTTTACCCTGATCATCCTGGTGCTTACGCTTACGCTCAAAGAATCTATTGCGCGCCTCCTCCAGTCTGTTCCAAATTTCGTCATTGCGCTGCTTATCTACATATCCTATCTGCTTCCACTTCTCACCCATTTCCTTAAGAGCCGCTGTGGTCTCTTTCCAGTTCTCACCCTCGGCAGCTAGCCGCTCGGCTGTCTCTGCCAGCGCAAGCTTCTCTTCGTAATTGTTTTCAATAAGACCAGAAAGGACTTTGTCCCAATCAGCTCCCTGCGTGATTAACGCATCAAAGTCGCCAATGGCGTTGGTATGCATCAGGTACTCACGATGGCGGGAAACCTTACCAATAAGTTTTAGTTTGTCTTCCGTCGCATCCCACTCCTGCTGAATCTCATTTCCTTTCTGCTGAACTTCAGGGTACTTGTCTATCAGAGCCTTTAGGACTGCGTCTGCATTTTCCGTAGTCAGAAAAGCAATTGTCCGTTCAGAATGAACATTGGTCTTCTTCAATACCAGTTCTCCGTTTTCCTTAAGCTCACAAAACTCTTTTCCCTGAAAGTCTGCATTGTTCCACCATTGCTTCAATGCTTCAGATTGGGTAACCTCGTTTATCATGACCGGTTCCATTTGGGTAAAAATGAACAGTGTAACGTCGAATAATCAATGCAATATAGCGGTTATTATTTATTGGTATGTTACCTGCAGGGACTCACTTAGCCCCAAATACTTTCTTTAGAAGGTCTGACACGCGCGCTCCAGGATTGGTACGTATCTTGTTTTCTTCCTCCGCAATGGTCTGAAAAAGGCCCGCCAAAGCCCGTTCTGTAACATAGGCTGTCAAATCAGGGTTTACTTTGTTACCCATAAGTGGCAGCCGGTTATATGTGCTAAATACCTGGTTCCAATAGGTGTTAACATTCAGCTTATTCAGCGAGGTTTGTATGACTGGCTTAAAGGCGTTCGTCAGTGCCATAGTGGTTGCACCCTTCAGGTAGTTCGTCGCCGCGCCATTTCCTCCCCTAAGGATGTTAACGCCGTCCTGAATAGACATAGAAGTGATGGCATTTACGAAGATCGGTACCGCTTTCCCGGCAGCATCCTCAGCTGCCCTATTCATAGATAATATGGTTTTATCTACTAATTGACCCATCCCTATGTTACGGAGCGCTGCTTCCACTTTCCGGGCTTCAGGAGGTAAGAGGATCTTGATAAGTGCATTTCCAAAAAAGCCATCCTGTACCGAAAGCCGGCTGGAGGCGTTTTTAGCACCGACCTGTAGTGCTTCCTTCAGGCCGCTCACGATCTCTGTATTACTCAGGTTATTTAAAGTGGTTCCTGATCCACCGCTATTGTTCGTATTGTTCTTAACAGTATTCCAAAGGTCTTTAATGGTCTGTCCATTAACGGAGGTAGCACACAGGAATAACAGGGAGGTAAAACCAATTACTTTAAAGAAGTTGTTGCTCATAAAGATCTTTGAGTTATGTATTAACCAAAAATAGTACCAAATTAGAACCCGCCTTCACTTTCTTCTCTTGAATTGTCCCTGTCCTTTACGGGGTTCAAGGAATTGCCCTGGCTTTTCCGCCTTCCGACATCAGTCTTACCAAATCTATAGGTAAATGTTACATTCCCTATCCTCGTTTCTCTGTCCCGGTAGGTAATCTGGTTATAGGGCCCAAAGTCGTAGTTCCGCGTATATTTCCTTGTATTGAAAATATCTGAGACATTTAACACCAGTGAAGCTTTATTGTTGAGGAAAGTTTTTCGGATAGCTGCATCAATAAAATACACTGCCTTTTCAGTACCTTGGGCCTCTATCTCTGGTGCCTCATAATTGCCATTTAATTGAAGGGAGAAGCCTTTCGGCAAACGCAAATTAGTGTTAACCTTTCCAAACCAGCTAAAGCCACTATTTTGCAGCGAAGGATCGATATTCCGGCCATTAATCTCTGTTTGGAAAAAGTTGAAGTTAAGGGTGGCGTCCCAGATGGCCAATAACTGGAGCTTGCCTATCAATTCAAGACCATAGGTAGTACCACTCGCAAGGTTCTGTGGCTGACTAAAGGTGCCTCCCGTAAGGGCGTCGCTTCTGCGGTACCGTTCAATCAGGTTTTTGGTGTATTGATAATAGACACTGCCCAGAAAGCTATGGCCTTTCTCAAACTGACGCGAGTATGTCAATTCTACATTATTTATGAACTCAGGAATTAACAGGGGGTTCCCTGTACTCGTATCCTGGAGATCTGAGATGTTTACGTACGGCATTAAACTGAAGAAGCCAGGACGATCTGTGCGTCTTGTATAGCTAAGATAGACGCTTTGCTTATCCGTCATCTGGTAAGAAAGGTACGCAGAGGGGAAAAGGCTTAGAAAATTATACGCGCCCTCGAGCGCGGTATCTTTTGGATAAAAGACAGTGGCCTCGCCCTCATAACCAGCGTACTCAAGTCTTAGTCCACCCTGGTAAGTCCATTTCCCGCGTTTATCGTTGTAACTCACGTATCCAGCATGGATCTGTTGCGTGTAATCGTAAACGTTTGCCAACAAACGATCCAGAACCTCTCCGTCGCCATCCAGTAATGTATCTATTGTTGGCTTTCCTTCGCTTTCAAACCGAAACGCCTGAGACTTCCATCCGAGGTCCAAACGATCAGACTTATTCAGTAGTGAAGTAGTGAAATCGGCCTGAGCATTGATACTGGTGTTTGACCCGGAGCCTGGTCCCCGCTGAATGATCTGACGTGTAATTGAATCATTCTCAAAGTAGGAAGTATGAAACTCCTGGGTACGATCTACCCATGTTTTAGCAAAAGTCACATCTGAAGTTATTTCCTGTTTAGGCTTTGAAAATTTGTGCTTATAGTTCAGAGACGTAGAAGACGAAATAGGGCCGCCAATGTTATCGCTTGTCCTTTCGCGGCGCGTACTTTCCGAAAATAACTCGTACATAGAACGTCCTCTATTACCCCAGCTCATTTTGTTCAGGTTCTGCGTCAGGGTAATGCTATTTTTCTCATTGATAGCATACTCTGCGCCGAGAGAATTGAACCAACCACTGAACATCCTGAGGTTATCATCAAAGCTGCGAAACATTGTCTCCCCGGAAGCGTCAATAATTCCCGTGGTTGTTGTGCGATGATAGTTCCTGTTCTGCCGGAAGCTGCTGTTTAGGAAGACGTTCCAATTGTCCTTTTTGAGATTCAGGTTTAGGGAGCCGTTATACTTGTCCCTTGTGCCGGCACCCAGGCTGGCCATGCCATTGAAGCCGAGGCGGCTATCTTTCTTCGTAATGATATTAATGATACCTGACATACCCTGAGCATCGTAGCGGGCAGAGGGATTTGTGATCACTTCGACATTAGAGATACTGGATGCTGGCAGACTCTGTAAGGCAGAGGCCGCATCGCCGCCGAGCAAAGTAGCCGGCTTGCCGTCAATGAGTATGGTCACGTTGTCTTTACCACGAAGACTTACATTGCCTTCTGCGTCAACTGATACAGAGGGAACATTCTGAAGCACATCCGCGGCGCTTCCGCCGGTGGCAGTAATATTCTTGTCAACATTAAAGACCTTTTTATCGACGCTCATCTCCACCATAGCTTTTTCGCCCGTAATCAGGACTTCGGAAAGCATTTGGGATGAATTACTCAGCTTGATCTTCTCCAGTCGTTTATCGGTGGACTGAGGAGTGATCTGAATATTATCTACATACTTCTCTGAATAACCGATCAGGTTAATTCTAAGGAGATAGTCGCCGAAGCCGACGGACTCTATCCTAAATGTTCCGTCTTCCTTTGTAAGGTCCCCGTTTACGACAGTTGAATCCTTCCTTAGTAGCGTAACTGTTGCATATCCGACAGGCTTGCTCCTGGCATCAACTATAGAACCATATAACCTCCCAGGATTTTGCGCAGTAAGCTGCTGCTTCTCAGCATCCTGGGACTGAGCAAAGGAAGTTTTGCTCCCAAATTGAAGTACTAATAACCAAGCAAGAAATAATAATCGTCTCATTTATCAAAAATACCGGGCAAAGTTGCCGTAAATAAGTGAAAGCAGTCGCAGCAGCGGGCACCGGAACTGTTAAAGAAATCAATATTTGACGTCGAACTGATTTCTCCAAAGATACACCTGCAACTGTCAGCCTATCTGAAAGGAAAGAAGAGTTTTCTTTGTGAACGAATATTTTTAGAAGCCAAGCTTTTCCTCAATAAGGTAGACATTTCTATCCGCGGCGCTGCGGGAAATGAGTTCGGCTACGAAGCCAGTAAGGAAGAACTGGGTGCCAATAATCATGGTGACTAACGCGATATAAAATGTGGGGTTATTTGTGAGGGCAAAATGGATCGGATCCAACAACTTTGAGACGATGAGAAAGGCTGTGATAAAAAAGCCTAACAAGAAGGTGAGCGTACCCAATGTGCCAAAAAAGTGCATAGGCTTCTTGCCGAAGCGGCTAATGAATTGTATTGACACCAGGTCGAGAAAACCGTTTATGAACCGCTCCCAACCGAACTTAGACACGCCATACTTCCGAGGGCGGTGCTGCACTACCTTCTCGCCGATATTGCGGAAGCCCGCCCATTTGGCAAGCACGGGAATGAAACGGTGCATCTCACCATAAACTTCTATGCTTTTCACAACCTTACGCCTGTACGCCTTCAGACCACAGTTCATATCGTGAAGCTTTATGCCGGAGATGCTACGATTGACTGCATTGTACAGTTTGGAGGGTAGATTTTTGGTGAGCGCATTGTCATATCTCACTTTCTTCCATCCGCTCACCAGGTCAAAACCTTCTGCGGTTATCATCCGGTACAGATCAGGTATTTCGTCCGGGCTATCCTGCAAGTCAGCGTCCATGGTAATAACGACATTGCCATTGGATGCTTTAAAGCCCTCGTTAAGCGCGGCACTTTTACCATAATTGCGCTGGAACTTAATACCCCTGATGGTATTATACTGTTCGGACAGGTCCTGGATGATTTTCCAACTATCATCAGTGCTACCATCATCCACCATAATAATCTCGTGGCTATAACCGTGTTCAGAACACACCTTTTCTATCCATTCCGCCAGCTCAGGCAGGGATTCTTCCTCGTTGTATAGCGGCACTACAATGGAAATATCTATATGCATCTTACTGGCCCGGGAATACTGGCTTTTGCTTTTTTACGATCAATGCACAAATAAAGCCAAATATACTACTGATAATAAGGCTTTTTGCAAAGGCATATATAAACCTACCAGGCTTAGTACTGTCCTCAAACTGCTTATCCATATCCGCAGCCGTTTGATCAAGCCTTTCTTCCGGGACATTCATTCGCTCCATGAATGATAAAGTACCTTCTTTGATACGATCAACTACGTCAGGATCGATAAACTTTGTATAGATCACACCGTAAACTGACGATATAATGCTTGATATAAGAATCGCAAGGAATATTGCCTGAAATGCCTCTTTAAAAGTGATGTATCCGCCCATTCCCTTTCTCTGCTGCACTCCTGTGACGCCGTAAAGCACTATCGTAACCACGTACATTACAAAAGTGAATACGAGGAAGGCAATGTAATTACTGATGATGAACATGAAGTTGATCGTGACCAGTATACAAGCCATAATCCCGATGATCAGACCCCACCTTACAGGGATACTGAACCGGTTGAAATCGGAAGGGGGGTGGCCACTAGTATCTGATACTGAATTTTCCATTCTAGTTATTTAGACGAATCTGATTTTGACTAATAATGCCAAGTACTTTACCCTGAAGATCCTTGCCCACAAACGGATTATTTGCCGACGATGATCGTACTTCTTCTTTGAGTAAAGTCCACGGGCCGGCTGTGGTGAAAACAGTGAAAGCTGTACCACTGTCCTCTACAGATCGATGTTCCAGTCCAAAAATATTTGCCGGCTGGAAGGTGAAGGCCTCGATTATTCTCTCCAAGGGAACTTCTGTTCCTACGGCTGTATATACGATGCTAAAAGCCAGCTCCTGAACACACATGCCGTCGCTGGCATATTCAAACTCCTTTGCTTTAGCATCCCACTCCTGTGGGCGATGATGAGATGTAACGCAGTCGATGGTGCCATCTTTCAGGCCTGCAATCAATGCCTGCCTGTCTGCTTCGCTCCTGAGTACCGGCGTCACTTTAAAGGCGCTGTCATATCCTGAAAGAGATTCATCGGTTAAGGCGAGATGATAAGGGGTGACGGAACATGTAACCTTCAAGCCCTCTGCCTTGGCTCTTCTTATCAAGCCAACCCCTTCGGCAGTAGAAACACCTGTAATATGGAGCTTTGAATCGGTGTACCTGAGCAACTCAATATCTCTATGAATCATTATCGACTCAGCAAGGACCGGTATTCCAGCCATGCCAAGACGAGTGGACATGATGCCCTCATGCATCAAACCGCCTGAAGAAAGTGAGTCATCTACAGGCAACTGCAAGAGCACTCCATCAAATGACCTGGCATACTCCAATGCTTTCAGCATCAGATTAGCGTTCTGCACAGGCTTCCAGCCGTCTGAAAAGGCGATGGCGCCGTTTGCATGCATATCAAGCATCTCAGCCAATGATTTCCCCTCAATACCCTGAGTAATAGAACCAAGAGGGTGGATCTTTACAGGGCCACCATTCGCTTTTTGCAAAATATATTGTACTGTGGACTTTGTACTGACTGAAGGATTGGTGTTGGGAACGAGGAATACGTCTGTGAAGCCACCAGCAGCGGCAGCCTTAAGACCTGACTCTATCGTTTCCTTGTGTTCATATCCGGGCTCGCGATAGTCGGCAAAGATGTCTATGAAGCCTGAGGAGATATAGAGGCTGCCGGGCTTTCCTTCCCATTGTACCTTATCATCAACCAATATCGCAGGCTTCCCCCCCTTTGAAGCAATAATGCTGATCGCTGAGCCCGTGGAGGAAGATTGATCGAAGCTGACATCCACCACCTGATCATGAAACCTGGATTGGGGATCAATTACCTTCGCCTGGCGAATAAGAACGGACATTATTGTGGAGCGACGGTTTGTTTGCGATGACCTACTGCAAGTAAATATGTCTCTGCAGCAAGCATTAACAGGGCTAAAATAACACAAACTTTCCAAAGCGGGAAGGAAGCGCCCACCTGTGCCTGCCCCAAGGTGGCAGACGTGTTTGCCGCCCAGCTTATGTCTTTACCTTTCCAACCATCTTTGAGCTTGTCCATGTCCCACAACTCCAACTGGGATTCCGTGCGATCCTGATTTACAGCAACCGTGGTAGTATCATTGCCGGCTGCAGTTAAAGCATAGAAGCCAGGCTGCTGAATAGCCTGGGCGAGAAAAACATCCAGACCTGCACCACTGGGGCGCTGAGCCGGGATGACATCCACCCCATCTGCATAGGCATGCACCATATTCCTTTCACTGGAATTATTCATGGGAAGATAGACCGGCTGCTGGTGGCCGGCTGTTATTGCGTATACATCCCCACCTTTGGCCTGGGCTGTCATCTGGTAGAGGAAAGGCGCAAAGAAGTAGCTGCCGGGGAAGTTACCGGACTGCAAGTCGGCGGAAGTTGAAGAAAGGTAAAGCTTACCTCTTGAAGGCGTGTATTGTGCAAGAAAGGGATCACCATTCCGGAAACTGAGAATAGACTGCTGGTTGGCACTGAGACCAGAGCTGATGTTATAATGCCAATTGGCAACGGGGAGCTGTACATTCTCCGGAATACGCTCGAAAAGATCGCGCACCAACTCACTTCCCTGCTGCAGTGAGGAAGCCGCCTGCGTTGCAGTGTCCACTCCTGTAAAACGGATATCTGCTAATTTTCCGAGGCCCTCATTAAGGGCATTGACATTCGAGGTTCTGCCAGGGAAAATGCAAATGCTCTGCCCTTCCTGAAGTGCATGGCTAAGTTGTTTAGACAGTGGTTCGTCGATGCGGGTAATGCCATTCAAGACAACCAAGTTGTATTGCTTCCAGTCGGCGGACTCGCCAAGGCTTTTCT
>CAMPJV010000087.1 GCA_946886975.1 uncultured Taibaiella sp.
TTTATGAACTACATGGAGCGAAAGGAAGGACGAGGATATTGATTCATCAGCACTAGTTCCCTGATGGAATGATTCTTTTCCTCGTTTATTGATATTGAATTTATTAGTGCTGAAGGCTGCAATAGCTTTGGCTGTGAAAAGGAAATTGAAATGCTTAGTATCACCAATAAAGAAAGAGAGGAATGTTCGGTGTGGGTAATAGACTATCGCGGTTTTATACACTACAAGACAAGCCTTAAACCCAATGAAGACCTGCAGCTTGACTTAAAGGAGTTTGCCTTCGGCATATATAGAATGATCTTTAAGACAGAGCACACCAGCTTTATTCAGGAGTTTGTAAAATACTAAAGCTTTCAGGAAAGCTCTAATCCCGCGGACTCTGTCGGCGGGATTTTTGTTTTAGTGATTACTGGCAAGGTCAAGAAAGCACAAAATAGTTCAGAAGTCACCGCAGATTATGGTTTACGGTTTACTCGCCATTACTCTACTTGTAGCACTGATAAGCCTCATCTCTATATGGGCCGGAAGCGGCAAGGACATTAGGCACAACTGGCACCAGATACTTGCTGCGCTTTCTGTGGCTGTGTTTATATACCTGTATGGCACATGGGTCTACCTGACCATCCAGGCGAAATATGTGTTTGGAGCTCTATTCCTTCTTTGCTTTATCTCAGGCTTTTTCAGAGAGAAAAAGTTGTACAAAGGGGGGATCGGCAGAATGATATCCAACCTGATTATTGCCCTTGCGTTTGGCACGATGAGTATTCTGTACTTTACCGGCACTACGGGAAAACCAAGGAAGGCGGCATTATCATTTCCCCTAAAGACTGGCAAATACTTCGTTCTACAAGGCGGCAAAGGTCTGCCCACAAACTTCTTCCATATGAGCTATCGCGGGGCGGCCTATGCCATAGACTTAGTGAAGCTGAATAAATTTGGTAACCGTGCAAATAGCATATTTACAGACAGACTGGAAGACTACCTGATTTATAACGATACCATTTTTAGTCCCTGCGATGGAAGGATTGTCCGGACCAGGGATGAGAACCCGGACAACATACCACCTATCAGGGATCGGGGGCCCAGTAATACTAATCAGGTAGTAATAGAAGCCCCCGACTTCACGGTGTTCCTGGCTCACCTGAAGCAGAACGGAGTATTTGTAAAGGAAGGAGATATAGTAAAGACGGGCCAGCCCCTTGGGCTGGTGGGCAACTCCGGCTTTAGCCTGGAACCTCACCTGCACATTCAGGTTCATGAAAACTCCAGGTGGGGAGGCTCGTGGTGGGATGAACCTCAGCTCTATCCTGAGTTTGATGGAAGGACATACTTGCTTTTCGAGGTGATCAGGCCTAAGCGTGTAAGGATGGTAGATAAGCAATAAGATGCACAAAAAAGCCGGAGCGCTTACGGCTCCGGCTCTAAATAATAGTTATTAGTTCTTAGAACGCTCTATTGATCCCAACCACATACCTGAAGTTTGAATATTGAGGGTTTGCATAAGGCGGCCTGTTTAAGAACAGGGGCATATCAAACCGAATAGTCAGAGGTTCTGCTTTATCAAACACCCCCCACTTCTTAATAGTAAAGGCCAGCCCGAGACCGGCGTCTATTCGCACGTCGCTCCACATTTCAGTCGGCGTGCTATTGTAGTATTCATTAATGTTGTTTATCCTGCTTAGCTCTATTAAGCCGCCATCTGCAAAGCCATAGACGTCTACATGCAGCCAGTTCTTTGTGAGCTTAGGCTGGAGACGGATATAGTTGTCTATATCGACCTCCACGTTCACTGCTGCTCCGCTCCTTCCCTTATACCCTATCATTATTTCACCATCCCTCTCATCGGCAACGAAGTAGCCTGCATATCCTCTTAGATTGAGTCCACCACCCATATGGAAATGATTGGTTTCATAACGGGACACTCCACGCCAATCATCAGGCACAAACCCTACGCTCCTTGTATACTTATTCTCCATTAACATCTCGGGGTTAGCGCCGGCAAGCCACAATGCACTTTCATAAGGAATGTTTGTTCCCATTCCTATACGTGCGAATAACCTTGTTCTGATCTCCAACCTTTTTATAAACGATGTGTTCCTTCCAGTGTATTGAATATAGCCATAGTCGAAAGCATCGGGCTCATTACCAGTAAGCAGTGGCGCTCTCATTGCCAGCGTTGCGGATCCGAAGCTTCGCTTGGTTTTGTACGTCCTGCCGAGTACTACGTTCAGCGAATTATTTGGTCTTCTTTTATTGCTGCTCCATTCCTGTGGGTAAAGCAAATAGTCCAGATCATTGTTTAATGGCCTCCACATAGTCTGGTAGTAAAACTCCGCTCTGATCTTATCATTGGGTATCCAGTTGTGGCCTAATCTCGCATATACCAGCCCATCGAGCACCCTGACATTAAACTGCTCTTCATGATCAGGATGCCTGGCCGAAACAGGGCTGACATAATTAAGCGTGAAATTGAAAGGCATGTACTTTTCATACCAGCCCTGGCTTTCGTAGCTCAAATAGTCATCGCCCTGGAGGACGTGTGTATTCCACCAAATGGCTCCGTTCAGGCGATGAAGGATGTTCATGTAGTTGCCTTCGAAGTGTACGCCAGCTTTAATTCCATCAACAGGATTCCACCACAGGTCAGGCCTTATGTAGAGCCTATAGCGCCTGCGGTCTAGTGGGTTAGCTACACCACCGTCAAACTTTACTTTTAAGGCAAGTGGATTAAAGAATAACCCATTAGTCTTGCTGTTATCAGTGGGGTCAATATCTGCGAGCCTTTCGGATGTGTCTATCCTTACGTGCTTCACCCCCCCTGGAGCATTAACGATTGCTGTGTACTCAGGGTGCAGTTTACTCCATCCATACCATCTTGGGAGTGTAACAGCATCTGTCTTCTTCTCAAACCATGTATTTGGAATATGATAGCTCTGCATGTTGCCGTCTTTAGCTTCCACGGTGAAATCTATAGGCATCTGCATGTCACCCGTCCGGCTGAACTTAATGGCAAAGCTGTCTGTTCCTTTCACTCTTTTTATTTCGTCGACCCCGTAGTCAATGGTCTTCGTAGTCTCCAGCCATTCATCGAAAAACCAGTTCAGGTCAACCTTAGTGAACTGAATAATGGAAGCCCTGAAGTCTTCAAAGTAAGGATGGGCAAACTTCCATTGATCAAAGTAGTGTTGGATGGCTGCAAGGAAGAGCGAGTCTCCAAGCGTGTACTGGAGATTATAAAGCATCGTGGCTGTCTTATAATACACAGCCCCATAGCCGCCCTCGTGATGTAAGGCATCATTAAAGTCATTAGAGTGCGTGTTCAAAGGTTTGGGTTCTCCCTTCAGACCAGAGGCAATGTATGAATTGAACACCCGCACATCCCTTACTTTGGTTGGCTCCCAAAATCTTCTCCTATACTTAGACTTAGGCATTGCCTGCACAAGGTTCTCTCCATCTATCTTCTCCAGTCCCCACGCCGTGAGAAACTGCGTGAAGCCCTCGTCCATGGCTGCACGGTATGTCTCGTTGCTCCCAACCATCCCATAGAACCAGTTGTGGCCTATCTCATGTACAAGTAAGCCTCTGTACCCAGGATCAGCACCTCCGTCAAGAGTTAGCATGGGGTATTCCATACCGTCAGCTGCATCTGCTGCCACCATCTTAGGATAGCCGTACATGCCTACATCGGTGGAAAAGGTTTTGATGATCTTGGCCACATAGTCTGCACTGTTCTGCCAGCCTGCAGCATGAGGCTCCTGTGCTATACCAACGCACTCTATGTCATTCCAGTAGGCAGTTGCTATCCTATAGGAAGGATCAGCTGTAAATGCGAAATCATGTACATTCTCAGCGCGGTACTTCCACACCTTTCTTTGTCCTTTTTCGTAGGGGATAATAGTACTTGGCGGCTCATTGAAGGGCTTACCGGCAAAGTTCTTCATGTCCAGCTTTGCCCTGAGATCATCCGGCAGTACTTCCTTCCTGTTCTGAATAGCGCCCGTGGCCTCTACTATGTAGTTAGATGCAAAGTCAAGGCTTACGTCAAACACGCCGAAATCTCCATAGAACTCCTTATTAAGATGCTGGTAAGTATCCCAGCCAAACTTCTTGTCATACACGCACATCTTCGGGAACCACTGGACACCGTTATAGTGCATAAAACCCCATGCGGGATACATCTTCATCCTCCTTCGCGTACTGCCATTGTCGAAGTATGTCCTGAAGTTCATGGTAAAGGAGGCGTGGTTGTTAGGGTAAAGTGGCTTGGGCAAATACACTTTCAATACTGTGTTATCCAGTTCTGTCTTTGCGTCATTTCCATTCACTTTTATGTTCTCTACTACGGTGCCTAATCCCGCCGCTTCATACCTCCCAAGTCTTGCGTTCACCTTTAATTCGTCCTGCAGCGCATGCAAGTGGGACCCTTTGACGAAGGCATTCTGGAACAAATGGAAGTAAACGTAAGTAAGTGTATCGGGCGAGTTATTCCAGTATTCCAGCTTTTGCGAAGCGTCTATGATATGTGTAGTCTCATCAATTCGGGCATCGATTTGATAATGAACATCCTGCTGCCAATACGACGCGTCAGGTTTTCTATTCTTCCAGTAATACTTGTTGCTACTGCTTCGGTAATCTTTTAGTTCCTGTGCTACGCCTGTTATGGTCAAAGCACTCATTACTATAAATAAAATTATCTGCCTCATTGGTCCCTTGTGAAGAAGCCGTGAAAATACACAATGAAAGGAAGGGACGGAGGGTAAATTTTAGGGGTAAATAGCTCAGGATGTTGGTTTTAGTGACAGCATCGAACACAATATGGCAACACCGGCCTTATTAACTCTTTAGGAATGAACCAGAACTAGAATCTAAATTGGAGACGAAGCGTGAAGATATTGTCCTTTTTGTCCTCTATGTATCCCGCAAGGCCTGAACGCTCATTAGTTACCAAATCATAAAACACAACCGCTTTTACATGGACATTTACATAGTAGACAAGGCCTCCGCCGAAAGTATTGTATCGTACGTCTGCCGGACTGAAGCCATTCAGAGGGGTTATCTCGCGGTCCCTCACTCTCTTGTTAGGGTCATACCAATCATATTTCACGACAAGTTGAAGGTCCTCTCTGCCGAGATGCTGTATATAGTAAAAATAAGCACCATCGAATGTTCTGGTATACAAAGGCAGGATATCGGCGTTATCGTCCACGGGGTATGTGCCGGGGGTCTCTGAAGTTTGGGCTGTTCCGGTTTGTAAACCCCTTATGTACTCTGCCCGGAACTCCGTGAATCCCTTTTTGTTCGGGATCTTAAGCTGGGCATCAGCACCGATATACTTTCTGGGCGCTACATATCCAACATTTGCCGGAAGTGAATCCCTGACCATGCGGGCATCAGGCCCTTCGCCTAATGTCTTGTAGATATCCGTAGACTGGCTGACAATTCCTCCCAAATACCCTGAAACGCCCGCGGATACAGTCCAACCGAGCTTCTTTAACTTCTTAGGTTTCATGGAGATGCGGCCTATTACATCCTTGTGGTCGTCATACTCCATGGGTCCTGCCAGTCCCTGGCCATTAAAGACGCCAAGGTCCACTTTCAATAATTTAAGCAAATGGTCCTTTTTGCGTGGTTCCAGAGTAAGCATCATACCCAGGTCACGTTCTGTTTTCATTAAAATCTGAGACATGCGACCCCGTTCGGGAGCTTCCCTGTCGGAGCTAGACAGATTTACTTCAAACCCCATAGGACGGGCAAACATTCCTGCAGTCAGGGAAAACAATTCCAGCTTGTTCTCATAAAATCTACCCCAAAAATCCCTGATCGCTACCCCCCGCTCTGTGCCATCAAACTGGAAGGCGAATAACGCAAGGGGCTTGCCTTCCTCGCTGTAATGGCTATAGTCTACGCGAATCCTGCCCCGGCGAAGCATGAAACGGCTGCTGGCATTCGGAGAAAAATCTCCGCCACTATACGTCTTAGCTCCCTTTTCTTCCGCAACCTGGAATTGCGGCTGCATATAGCCACCAAACCTAAGACGATCATGTTTCTGGTAGAGCGGGTAAATACCTTTTCCGACGTTAGTGGACGTGTCCATCATGTCAGTCAGGAATCTTTGCGAATAGCCAGGTTCTGCAACAAACGGCAACAGGCTAACGACACAATAGAATATTAGCTTATTCACGATCTAGATATGCCGGCAAAGGTAGCTTTGTAAGTAGCACTCGAACATAAACGCAATGTTATGTAATTATTAAGTTTAAAACAGCCAACAACTCATCTACCAATAACAAAACTTTTCGATCTTATCGTTGTTCAGAACCATTGCGCCTGCACGTAAAGCCGAACATCGAAGCCTAAAACCTGGGACTGACCTTTTTCTATTGAGCGATTGGTTCGCTAGTTCTAAACCCTTGAAAGCCAGCATTAAAAGAGATCCCAAATAACCGTGCCCAAAGTCATGTTGATGCAAACTAAATTTCTTTGTATCTTGAGCCTAATCCTTTATAACATTTAAATATGAGCCACATCCGTACAAGCTTATTCAGTTTCTTATTTCTATTTATTTTTTATGGAGTGTCTGCTCAGACCTGGACCCCGTTGGGTTCCGGCGTTGGCGGCGGCACTAACAGCGACGTAACTGCGCTCACCGTGTTTAACAGTGACCTTTACGCTGCTGGTTTCTTTACCACAGCTGGTGGAAATCCTGCTTCGCGAATAGCCAAATGGGACGGTACTGCCTGGTCCGCAGTAGGTAGCACGGGTAGTTTTTTCCCTCCGAGCTCGCTAACAGTTTACAACAGCGAGTTGTACGCCGGGTATTATACAAATATGATCTATAAATGGAACGGGACTTCATGGGCAACCCTGACTGCTGGTGGTGCACTGCCGGTACATTCAATGATCGTACACAACTCTGAATTGTGGGTCGGAGGAGACAACCAGATAAACCGTTATAATGGCACATCCTGGGCTACACCAATAGCGCTTGGAAGCGGTGGTGCCCATGTTTCCGCCTTTGCAATTTTTAATGGTGAACTATATGCAGCTGGTAACTTCGCGACAATTGGTGGTGTGAGCGCAAGCAGCATAGCTAAATGGAACGGAACAACATGGACTGCGTTGGGAACTGGCATTAGCGGGGTCGGCATTGTGAAAGTATCTACCATGACTGTCTACAATAATGAACTTTACATAGGTGGTAGCTTCACCACAGCGGGAGGAGTTTCAACAACCAACATAGCAAAATGGGATGGAACAGCATGGTCGGCAGTGGGAGCCGGGGGCGGATTAAACTTGCCCGTGTCAGCGTTGCAGGTGCACAATGGAAATCTTTATATCGGTGGCTCCTTTAACTATGCTCCACCATACAATGTCCAGAACATGGCAATATGGAATGGCACGGCCTGGTTACCGTTTGGACCAGGCACCGACGCCACCGTCCGCGCACTCACCGAATTTAATGGGCAATTGATAGCGGGCGGCAGCTTTGTAAATGCCAACAATAGCCCAGTTAATAACATTGCCGCGTTCACTCAGTGTACTGTTCCCCCGCCGGCTCCTGGTCCGATGACGGGAAAGGACACAACGTGCTCTGGTGGCAACCAGACATACAGCGTGCCACCGATCTTTGGCATGTCGTATACGTGGACATTGCCATCTAGCTGGACTAGTGCGGGGAGCACAAGTAACTCCATATCTGCTGGCCCTAAGTCTGGAACAGGTACAGTATCCGTATCTGCAATCAATGCATGTGGATCAAGCCCCATAGTGAGTAAAACAGTATTAGTGTATCAAAGTCCGATGGCCAATATTAACGTGACTGGGAACACTCTTTCAACGGCGCCAGGCATGGCCAGCTACCAATGGTATTTGAATGGGAACCTTATTCCCGGCGCTACTGCTTCAAGCTACACTGCAACTCAGTCTGGCAGCTATTATGTGATCGTTACGAGCAACAATGGCTGCAAGGACCAATCGCAATCAAAAGCTTTCACATTGGTAGGTGTTGACGATGTTTCTTCGAGCACAAGCGTTCGTATATTTCCAAATCCACACAATGGTGTGTTTACCATCCAGTTTCCCTCGAACCAGCACAACGGCAGGACAACTATCGAAGTGAGGGATATATCCGGCAAACTTGTGTACCAGGAAAGTCTTACTGCATCAGCACCTACAGTTGAAAGGACTATAGATCTAACTCGTCTTTCTTCAGGTGTTTACTCTCTTCGGATTGTGTCTGACGCGACCATCTCTGTTCATTCTGTGATCAGGAAATAGGGGTTTAGTTCCCCATCTCATAGAAATACGCGAGCCATCCGGTTCGCGTATTTTTTTGAGTAAGTAATTATGGAAGATAGATATGTCAATCGTAAGACTCACCAATATGCAACTGGAAGAACAATTCAAAAAAGCTGAAGCCGATGTTATGAACCTCAGTCGCAGACCGGACAATGAAACGTTACTGCGTCTTTATGGCTACCATAAACAGGCGACGAAAGGAGATGCTCCTGCTGAAGGTCCGACCAATATTTTTGACTTTGTAGGCAAAGCGAAATATGAAGCGTGGAGCAGACAACGAGGAAGAAGCCGGTTTGAGTGCATTCAGGACTATGTCAATCTGGTAGAAGAGTTAAAAAAATAGACGAAGTTGACATATGACTGTATCGACTGTCCCGTAAAATGTCTTACCTTGAATGAGAACACTATTTTTTTCATGTCCTATGCAGCCAGCCCGCTATTTTGTTGCCGTACTGCTTCTTGTGAGTTCTTACTCCATGTTCGCACAAACCTGGTCACCATTAGGCGCAGGAGTGAATGACCAGGTAAATGCACTTAAGGTCTTTAATGGCGAGTTATACGCTGGCGGAAAGTTCACTCAGGCCGGAGGGAATGCGGCAAGTCATGTAGCTAAATGGAATGGCACATCATGGACAGCATTAGGAGCTGGAATGCCCTTCGAAGCGTACTCACTCACGGTCTACAATAACCAGCTCTATGCATCTTACTACGATGTATATATCGCAAAGCAGTCCCTTTGGCGGCCTGCAGGTTACGTCGATGATTGAATACAA
>CAMPJV010000088.1 GCA_946886975.1 uncultured Taibaiella sp.
ATTTGTACCTTTGCAACCTTATTTTTAACGCATGGCCAAATCCATGCATAAAGGCATAAACATGAAAAAAGAAATTCATCCGCAAAGCTACCGTTTAGTGATATTCAAGGACATGTCTAACGAACATTCGTTCCTTACCCGTTCTACAGCTCCGTCAAAGGAAACAATGATGTGGGAAGATGGTAATGAGTACCCTGTGGTGAAAGTGGAAATCTCTAATACTTCTCACCCTTTCTATACCGGTAAGTCAGTATTCGTTGATACTGCGGGTCGTATCGAAAAGTTCAAGAAGCGCTACGAAAAGAAGAGCTAAGCAACAGCTGCAACATACTTGCATTATGCACGATAAATCCCGACTTTTGTCGGGATTTTTGTTACTCTTATCCCTCGGCCTGGCCAGGTACTACGAAAGGGTGTAAACGTTTCCCAATAAGATCATGAGTTATATCCTCTTTGACGACAACAGCCGGAATAGTTTATTGCCGTTCACGCACACGAGAGCGGTAGCCGATATACGTTGTGGCATCTACAACATGCGTGAGCGCTGGGAGCATTTGCTACGCAGCAAAACTGAAACGCTTACCGAGAGCTACTTACAAACGGCCTATACCAGCAATCATCTGCCAAATATACTGGAACATGTGTTTGGCATAGAGCCGAATGTCGCCACCATCTACATAAATGGAAGCGTATTTGGCACAGCCGAACTGGTAAAAGCCATAGCTAAACTACACAGTGGGGAAAAACTCGTGCAGGGCGACATTCTTATAGCCGCATATACCGACGATACTATAGTATTTGAAGAGCTGGAGCGGGCCACCGCGGATTTAAAAGAAATTCTATACGAGGGCAATGTAAGTAAGCTGAGAAAACTGTGGGATATTTTCTCAAAGAATGCGCTTGCCATAGAAGAAGATTTTCAACTGATCACAAAAGGCCGAACGAGCGCTGCCCTACCCGATAATATTATCGTGAACGGCGCAGAGAATATTTTTGTAGAAGAAGGAGCTAACATATACCCGGGCTGTATCATTAATGCAAAGAATGGCCCTGTATATATTGGCAAACATGCTGAAGTAATGGAGGGAAGTATGATGAGAGGACCACTGGCGATATGCGAGGACGCCGTTGTTAAAATGGGTGCTAAGCTCTATGCAGGTACCACCATAGGTCCCGGCTGCAAGGCAGGTGGAGAGATAAACAATGTGGTGTTCTTTGCCAATAGCAACAAAGCACACGACGGCTACCTCGGAAATGCGGTGATAGGAGAATGGTGCAACCTGGGTGCGGATACGAACTGCTCTAACCTGAAGAATAACTACGACGAGGTGAAGATATGGAACGAACACACAAACAAGGCGGTGACCACAGGATTAACCTTCTGCGGCCTGTTTATGGGTGACCATTCCAAGTGTGCCATCAATACAAGCTTTAATACAGGTACCGTAGTGGGCATGTCATGCAACATCTTCGGTAGCGGCTTCCCCGAAAAATTCATACCCTCGTTCTGCTGGGGAGGAAGTGAAGGAATGAGCACCTATGATATAGACAGGGCTATAGAAACAGCGAACAGGATGACGAGTAGAAGAAACACAGAATTAAGTGAAGGAGAGAAGAACATCTTCCGTCACATATTTGAAAAGACGGCTGAACAGCGCCACATATTCGCTTCTAAATCTTAAATCCTCTTTTTTTTGACTTTTGACTTTTTGAATAATAAAACATGCGTAAAAAAATTGTAGCAGCTAACTGGAAAATGAATATGCTGCTGAGTGAAGGAAAAACACTTGTAGATAATTTACTGAGCACCCTACCCCAGCTTTCAGACAGCAGGCGAGTAGTGATAGCGCCACCCTTCGTACAACTGACACAAACGGCAAGCCAACTGAATGGCCATGAACATATCTATGTGTCTGCACAGAATTGCGCCACCGAGAAATCGGGGGCATATACCGGGGAAATATCTGCTGCTATGGTAAAAGATGCAGGAGCTGCTTATGTTATTATAGGTCACTCTGAGCGCCGTGAATATTATAAGGAAGACAACGCTACCCTTGTAAAGAAGAGTGATATAGCATTGGCTAATGAGATGCAGGTAATTTTCTGCTGCGGCGAACCATTAAGTATACGGGATGCAGAAGAACAAAACGCATATGTAGAAAACCAGATAAAGGAAGGCCTGTTTCATTACACACCTGATCAACTGGAAAATATAACTATAGCTTATGAACCAATATGGGCAATCGGTACGGGACGCACTGCATCTGCTGAACAGGCACAGGAAATGCATGCCCATATACGCAGCGTAGTTGCAGGTAAATATGGCGGTGAAGTAGCTGACAATATGAGCATACTGTATGGAGGAAGCGTGAAGGCTTCAAATGCAGCAGAACTTTTCGGCTGCCCCGACGTAGATGGAGGCCTGGTAGGCGGTGCGTCACTTATGGCTGAAGAGTTTACGGGCATTATTAATGCGATGGTTCAAGCTTAAAAAAATAAGAAAAAGATTTTGAGGTAATAGAAAGCCTCCTTATCTTTGCAGTCTCAAAAAATGAGATGGCGCGTTGGTCAATCGGCTAAGACGCCTCCCTTTCACGGAGGAATGACGGGTTCGACTCCCGTACGTGCTACAAAGGCAACCATCTAAGGTTGCCTTTTTTGGTGAAAGTATAAGTAATTTTATGTTGATGGCCTCGTAGTACAATGGATAGTATAAGAGTTTCCGAAGCTCCAGATTCAGGTTCGATTCCTGACGAGGCCACTAAATTTCTCTCCGCTAGGGGTAATTCTCAAAGCAGCGCGGATAAGTGTAACGCAGCCTCATGTCTAGCTCCGATCCAAAAAAAGGAACGCAATGCGTTCCCAATTTTAAAAATTATAGTCAGTTAACCCTATACATTGAAATCCCGCTTGAGAAAGTCATCAATATATTGATTATACTTCAATTCAAGCTCTTTGGTCATAAGAACATCGACTTGCGTATCTTTTACGATATCCGCCAATTTAATATTAAGGCGGCTTTTAAGACTATGCAAATGCTCATTAAAAACCTTAAGGCGGAAGGATTCTGTTACGCCGTCTTTACTTTTATACTTCTTTTTTAATTGTTCTGTATGATCTTCTAATTGCAATTTTGCATAGCTCGCAAAGTCAGCAATGAGATCATGATTAATGCCCATATCCACAATCATTTCTAAATAAAATAAAATAATGAAAATTCCCTTTTAAGGCTGTATGTACCTTTAATCAGGAAATTGCGGGCGGGCCTCTCAGCTTGTAAAGCCGATGGTGATCAGAATTAAAAGGATCAGAATAAAAGAATTGATGCCTCTGAACAGGAGGAACATAGGATATAGAAATCTCCGGGAAATAAGACAAGGTATATCTTATTTCCGCCTTCATGTACCTTACCCTCCAGTTATTTTTCTTTACAAAGGTGTGAGGCTTAACGGAACGTGGACCAAAATTATAGATTTTATCTCCACCTGATTTGCCTGAGGAAATGCTGCAGATGTCTGAAGTATGTTTTGCTATCCCCTTACTGCCTGAAGCAGAGGCGGTGATTGCTAAAAGCAAACTCAATAATATGAATACTAATCTCTTCAAGTTTATTTCCTAGGTGCAAAATAAGTAATTAATAATAATTTTCAGGCCTAAAATTTTACAGTTTTAGAACTGATAGCACTGACCGGCTTTGCGTCTCGCACCGGGATAGTGATAATAAACGAAGACCCCTGACCTATGACACTTTCAGCTGAAATAAAGCCTCCGTGTTGCTCGGCAATTTTTTTACAGATAGACAGGCCAATTCCGGTGCCTTCAAACTTATCAAAAGAATGCAAACGCTTGAAGGGTACAAATATTTCATCTACATAACTTGTGTCAAAACCAATACCATTGTCTTTGACGTGTATACGATAAAAATCTTCGCTGTATTTATCGCTGGTAATATTCTTTATAGCCACACCTTTTATCTTTTCCGCATAAATCGATATTACAGGCGCCTCATTCTCCTTGGAGAACTTGAGAGCGTTCACTATAAGATTCTGGAATAACTGCCTGAACTGGCTAGGTATAATACTCAGCTTGGGCAGATCCTCCATACAAATGATAGCTCCTTTCTGCTGAACGTAGACTTCCAGGTCTGAAAGCACACCTTCTATTAGTAGTTTAATATCAGTGTACTCAAAAGCATCGGCATTGATGGCTGAACGTGAAAAAGCAAGGAGGTTCTTGATAAGCAACTGCATCCTTTCGGAGGCACGCATCATTCGCTCAATATAATCCTTACCATCCTTATCCAGAACCTGCATATACTTTGAGCTGAACCGGTCTCCAAAAATCATAATTTTCCGGAGAGGTTCCTGTAAATCATGGGAAGCGACATACGCGAAACGCTCCAGTTCATCGTTGGTGGACTTTAGCTGGCGAATATTCTCTATTAACTGAACATTCAGGTCGCTGATCTTTTCTTCTGTCTTTTTCCTTACTTCTATTTCCTTTTCAAGGTTCTTGTTGATAGTAATTAGTTTCTGCTCCTGGGCCATTAACTGGTGATTCTTCTGGTATAGATCTACGAACACTGAGACTTTTGCTCTCAACAGCTCCGGGTTAATGGGCTTGTAAATATAGTCTACACCACCCTGCTGATAGCCTTTAAAGACATTTTCCTCCCCGTGATCGTTGGCTGTGATGAAGATTATCGGGATGTGCTTGAGCTTGTCCCTTTCATAAATGAGCGCAGCAGTTTCAAACCCGTTGAGGTCAGGCATTTGCACATCCATAAGTATTAGGGTAAAGTCATACTCCTTCAAAAGGATCTTCAGAGCAGCCCTACCGGAATTCGCCTTTCTTATAATATAACCGTCCCGCTCCAGAATAGTCTCTATAGAGAAAAGATTGTCATCTCTATCGTCGACCACCAGGAGCTTTATCTCAGGACGCTTTATCGTTATGTCTTCTTCAATATCTAAATAATCCATCTCGTAAGCCTATTTGTATAACCAAACCCTCATTAACGATAGTAACTGATCTATTTTCACCGGCTTGGTTATGTAATCCGAAGCTCCGGCCTCCAAACATTTCTCCCTGTCCCCTTTCATAGCCTTCGCTGTTACGGCTATTATAGGCAGGCTGCTGTTCTTATGCTCCCTTCTTATCTTCTGTGTTGTCTCGTAGCCATCCATTTCCGGCATCATGATATCCATGAGCACAATATCAACATTGCTATTTTCACTCAATATGTTGATAGCCTCCTGTCCGCTTTCGGCCGTAATGGTATTTATGCTATATTTTTCGAAAGCGGTTGTTAGAGCGAAGAGGTTACGTACATCGTCATCCACAACGAGTATATTCTTACCTACCAGCACATCTTCTTTCAGCCTCAGGTTCTCAATGAGCTTAGCCTTTTCCGGTAAAAGATCTTTGTGGTTGATGTGCAGATGCATTACGGCCTCTTCCAACAGAAGGTCCAGGGAATTAACACTCTTCAGCAATACCCGGTTGGCGTATTGTTTCAGCTGAGTTTTCTCCTTATTGCTGAAGTCTTTAGCAGAGTATATTATCACCGGCATCATAGCCATCTTCTTCACGGCATTAACTTGTGTCACAAAATCCAGGCCTTGAATATCGGGAAGCATGTAATCAACAATTACGCAATCGTAAATATCCTCATTCAGCTTTTCTAAGGCTTCCTTTCCTGTTGAGGCTATAGTAATATCGATGAGCTCGCCATTGTCGAGTATCTTGGCAATTTGTGAAGAGTCGATCTCGTTATCTTCTGCTATCAGCAGCTTCTTCGTAGTACGCGCGTTATATTCCGTTATATCTTTAAATAGTACTGCAAGTACTTCTGTATTGAGCGGCTTCAGGTGGAAGCTGCGCGCACCACGACGCATAGCCAGCTGCCTGTTTTCTTCGCCCGATATAAGGTGAACAGGAATATGCCTGAAGTTCATGTCATTCTTGAAAATGTCAAGAATCTTCCATCCGCTGGCATCAGGTAACTTCACATCCAGTGTCACGGCTGAAGGATGATACTTATTCGCCAGATCAAAGACATCGCTGATGCTGGTGGCTACTACCACTTTCAAGCTCATTTCGTGCGCCTTATCTATCATGATCTTGGCAAAACGAAGATCATCTTCTATCACCAATACAACTTTGTCGCTTAAGGAGATATTATTGCGGTCGTCGCCTGTTTCGTTGATAATTTCGTTGATACCTTCCATATCCCTGTCAGGGACCTTGATAGAAGACACTGTTTGAATGGCGATCTTTTCATCGTTCTGATCAAGCTCGTACTGGCTAAGAACAAGACTGCTTTGCTTGTCCTTTTTTACCACATTAGGATTGTAGTCGATTGGCAGGAATAGAGTGAATTTAGATCCTGACCCTACTTCACTGTCCAGTTCAATTGAACCACCCAGGAGATCAGCAAGGCCACGGCTAATAGACAGACCCAAACCTGTACCACCATATTTACGACTGGTGGAGCCTTCTGCCTGTTGGAACGCTTCGAAAATGATATTCTGCTTATCCTTTGAAATACCAATACCTGTATCCTGGATCTCGAAGGCTACAACACGTCTTGCGTCATCCAGGCTCTGATTACCCAACTTCCAGTTCTTATTGGCCTCATAAATATGCAGCTTTACTTCACCTTTTTCGGTGAACTTAAAGGCATTCGATAACAGATTCTTCAATATCTGGTTCAGGCGCTGAATATCTGTTTCTATAATATCCGGTAGAGTCCTGTCGATATCGATGGTAAATCTAAGGTTCTTGCTTTCAGATACGTGCTTGAAGGTTGTCTCCACAAAGGAAGTAATCTCGTTAAAACGAACATTGATGAAATCAGCAGAGATATAACCTGATTCGATCTTAGACAGATCAAGGATATCATTGATCAGTTGGATAAGATCGTCACCGCAGCTGTGGATAGTTCGTGCATACCTTACCTGTTTCTCTGTGAGGTTACCTTCGTGGTTCTCAAAGAGCTGCTGGGCCAGTATCAACAAAGAGTTAAGCGGTGTGCGCAACTCGTGCGACATATTTGCAAGGAACTCTGACTTATACTTAGAAGTAAGTGTAAGCTGCTCGGCTTTTTCCTCCAGCGACTTACGCGCATCCTCCACCTCTTTGTTCTTGGCTTCCACTTCTTCTTTTTGCTTAACAAGCAGGTGAGCCTTATCCTGGAGTTCCTCGTTCGTCCTCCTAAGCTCTTCAGCCAGTGATTGCGATTGTTCAAGCAGGTGCTCTGTCCTTGAGTTCGTTTCAATCGTATTCAATACGATACCGATGCTTTCGGTCAACTGTCCAAGGAAGTCAAGGTGCGTTTCATTGAAGGTTTCAAAGGATGCCAGCTCAATAACTGCCTTGATCTCTGTTTCGAACAATACCGGTAGTACGATCAGGTTAAGCGGAGTAGCTTGCCCCAAGCCGGAACTGATCTTCAGATAATTCTTAGGAACATTATTGAGCAGGATTCTTTCTTTTTCAACGGCGCACTGTCCCACCAGACCTTCTCCGAGTGAAAATTCCTTCTTAATATTTTTTTCGTCCCTGTCAGCATATGCTGCAAAGAGCTTCAACTTGCTGCTTTCGAAATTATCGTCTTGTTCCAGGATATAGAACATACCGTGCTGTGCGTTCACTACCTGGGCAAGTTCTGAAAGGATACGACGTGTTACCGTATTCAGGTCTTTCTGGCCCTGCAGCATTTGTGTGAACTTCGCAAGGTTTGATTTCAGCCAATCCTGGTCCTGGTTGATGAGAGTTGTTTCCTTCAAGTTGGCGATCATCTGGTTGATCGTATCCTTCAGTTCTTCCACCTCACCTTTCGCATCCACGCGTATCATACGGGTAAGATCACCTTTCGTTACCGCAGAGGCAACTTCTGATATAGCACGCACCTGTGTCGTGAGGTTTTCAGCGAGCTGATTCACGTTTTCTGTCAGGTTCTTCCAGATACCCGATGCACCCGGAACGTTTGCCTGGCCACCAAGTCGTCCTTCAACCCCCACCTCACGGGCTACAGTTGTTACCTGGTCGGCAAATACCGCCAGGGTATCAATCATTTCATTAATAGTATCTGTAAGCTGTGCCACCTCACCACGAGAGCTGATGGACAGTTTTTGTTTCAAATTACCAATGGCCACCGAGGTTACCACCTTCGCGATACCACGTACCTGGTTTGTCAGGTTGGAGGCCATCATATTTACTGAGTCGGTAAGATCCTTCCATGTACCGGCAACACCTTTCACCTCTGCCTGTCCGCCCAGCTTGCCTTCAGTACCCACTTCACGCGCCACACGCGTTACCTCAAAGGCGAAGGAGTTGAGCTGATCCACCATCGTATTGATCGTGTTCTTCAGATCAAGGATTTCACCCTTTACGTCAATGGTTACTTTCTTACTAAGGTCACCGGATGCCACCGCCTTCGTTACCTCGGCGATGTTACGTACCTGCGATGTAAGGTTACCCGTCATATGGTTCACCGAGTCTGTCAGATCCTTCCATGTTCCGGCAACACCGGGCACGAAAGCCTGACCACCCAACTTGCCGTCAGTACCCACCTCACGAGCCACACGCGTCACTTCTGACGCAAAGGCGCGGAGCTGATCCACCATCGTGTTCAGCGTTTCCTTCAGTTGCAGGATCTCGCCGCGCACGTCAACGGTAATCTTTCGCGACATATCACCATTCGCCACGGCGATGGCCACATCGGCTATATTGCGCACCTGGTCAGTAAGGTTACCGGCCATCTGGTTCACCGAGTCTGTAAGATCCTTCCAGGTACCACCTACACCCGGTACGTGTGCCTGGCCCCCAAGCTTGCCTTCCGTACCCACCTCACGAGCCACACGCGTTACCTCCGATGCAAAGGCACGAAGTTGTTCCACCATCGTGTTGATAGTATTTTTCAACTCCAGAATTTCCCCTTTTACGTCCACTTCGATCTTGCGCGAAAGGTCACCATTCGCCACCGCTGTTGTTACTTCAGCGATGTTACGCACCTGCGCCGTCAGGTTA
>CAMPJV010000089.1 GCA_946886975.1 uncultured Taibaiella sp.
CGGACATGCAGTAACTATCTTCTTGATCTCATACCCGTTAAGTACCTGGATATTGTTATACGCCATCATCTGGAAGAGGAACTCGTTCCCTGACCTCCTGGCGGGGTCACCTGTGCAGGCCTCTTCCTTTCCGAGGACGGCAAACTTTACGCCCACCTTATTCAGTATCTGGGCAAAAGCTTTTGTGATTCTTTGAGCCCTTTGGTCAAAACTGCCCGCACAGCCTACCCAGAACAGAACTTCAGGTGCCTCTCCATTCGCAGCATATTCCGCCATTGACTTAATCTGTAATTCCATTTTCTAGTTGATAACTGTTTTATTAGAACTTATGCCGTTTTCAGCAGCCACTGTAATGATGTGCAAACCAGGGGCAAGGCCTGATGCCGGTATATACAGGCTACTGTCTTCAATCAAAGTTGCTGTAGACTTCGAGAATGTATACCCTGCAATTTGGGCCTTTGCCATTCCACAGCAAAGCAACAGACAAAAGTGATTAGCTTCTTCATATTATTCATCGTTAGGATTGAGCATTCATCTCCTCCACCCATTTGTCCCTGTCATCCGGACTGAACTTCCAGGGCGCCATGTTGTTCTCAATATTGGCGCTCATCAGATTCCATTCCTGGGGAGCGTTACTCTCCTCCATGATGAGGTACCTGCGCAGTTCGTTAATTATAGAAAGCGGCTCTATGCCAACCGGGCACGCTTCCACACAGGCCTGACAGGTAGTACACGCCCTCAACTCCTCCACTGTTATATAGTCGTGGACAAGCGACTTGCCATCGTCCTGGAAACTCTTATTCTTATTGATGTTCTTACCAACTTCCTCAACACGGTCCCTCGTGTCCATCATGATCTTGCGTGGGCTGAGCTTCTTACCGGTTATGTTGGCCGGGCAAACAGCGGTACACCTACCGCATTCAGTGCAGGAATATGAATCCAACAGGCTCTTCCATGACAGGTCTGTTACATCCTTTGCGCCGAAACGCTGATGGGCCGGCTGGTCCGCAGTCGCCGCAGGAGCCAGTTCCGGTTGCATCATGTACAATACTTCATTCTGAATTGCTTTCATGTTCTCCATCTCGCCTTGTGGTTCAAGACGGGTGTAGTATGCATTGGGAAACGCCAGGATGATATGAAAGTGCTTGGAATAGGGCAAATAATTAAGGAAAGCAAAAATCCCAAGGATGTGACCCCACCAGCATATGCGTTCCAGCAGGGACAATGCAGGAGTGCTCATAGTATCGAAAACGCCGGCAAACATGCCGGTAACAAAAAAGGAATAAACGTGTCCGCCGGCGCGCTCCATAAGCTCCTGGTCGGCAATGTTCATAACCAGCAGCATACTCATAAGCGCCACTTCTATGTACAGGATGGTATTGGCATCTTTGCGCGGCCAACCATTCAGCTCTTTCATATTAAGGCGACGGACCTTCAGGATGTTCCTTCGTATGAGAAAGACAATTACAGAAACAAGCACCAGGACGGCAAGTACCTCAAAAAAGCCAATGACGACCGGATAAAAGTCACCGAGCAAAGGACCGAACATACGATGCTGACCGAATATGCCATCCAGCAGTATCTCCAGAACTTCGATATTTATCAGTATAAAACCCGCGTATACGAAAAAGTGCAGAATGGCAGGAACAGGACGTTTAAACATCTTCTTCTGACCCAGCGCCAGTAGCAGCACATTCTTCCACCGCTTTCCTGGATGGTCATTCAGATCCTCATCGCGGCCGAGCATTATATTTCGCCTTATTTCTACGGCTTTCTTAGCAAAGATCCACGCGGCTATTCCGGCAATCAGGATAAAGAGGATCTGCTGAACGATCTGCATGTAGCGAGATTAGATTGAAGGCCGAAAATAATGGCTTTTGAGCTAAAAACATAGTTTAACGCTTTGTTGCAGGCTGTCTCAGGGAAATTAAGTAGGTTTGATATCAAATATTTTCCCCTTAGATGTTGAAGAGAAGTTTACTGGCAGTCGCCTGCCTTATCCTGAGTTCTTTATCTGTTAATGCTTTGGCACAGAATAATATGTCTACTGAAGCTATGAAGAGGATGAAGCCCGTAGAGGATTCATTGGTCGCTCTGGCGGACTCTATGCTCACTGCCTTTTTCCCTGATGAGCGTCCCAGGTTTTGTGAGAAGTTCGTGAAGCAGCTTGTGAGGGCATTAAAAGTTGAGAATTCATACTACTATCCTTTTGACAAGCTCAAGACCAAGATCAATATCATTAGTCCGGACGACGATGCCTTCAGGGTCTTCAACTGGATAATCGCTCCGTCTGAAAGCCAGCTCCGTTACTATGGTGCTATCCAGATGCCTTCTGAACAGCTTAAGCTATATGGTCTTGTGGACATTTCAAAAGAAATGAACAAAGGTGCAGAAGACAGTATACTTACTGACGGGAGATGGTTCGGTGCCCTCTACTATAAAATACTGGCAAATGAGCGCAAAGGGGAAAAGGTCTACACGCTATTCGGATTAAATGCAAGCAGCCCTGTAAGCAATAAGAAAGTACTCGACCCGTTGACCTTTACGGAAGACGGAGCTGTCTTCGGGGCCAACATCTTTAACATCTCGACTGCGGCAAACTATTCAGGACATAGGCAGAACAGGTTTATTATAGAATACAAGAAAGAAGTGCAGGCTTCGCTAAACTGGGACAACGACATGAAGATGATCTACTTTGACAAGCTGATATCGCAGGTGAACGATCCGAACAGGAAGTATACCTATGTGCCTAGCGGTCAGTACGATGGCTTCAGATGGGATAACAGCCAGTGGAACTACATAGAAGACCTGATCCCAGTCCAGAACTTCAAAGACGGTGAGGCACCAGCACCTAAGCCGTTAAAAGGCAGGGATTAACCCAAATGAGCTTTTGAGGTATTATGGATTACTGATCCGCTCCCTCACCGCAGGCATAACTTGAGTTCCAAACAATTCTATGGAGCGCAGCATTTTATTATGGGGTATGTCTCCCATAATGGTTTGCGCTAAAAATCTTGTATTCTTAAACAATCCGTACTGATAGACCAGTTTGTCGATTACGTCGTCAGGGCTGCCCACCAATAGTGGTCCAGCGGGGGAAAGGAGCTGATCATAATATGCCCTTGTCAGAGGCGACCATCCGCGCTCCCGTCCTATTCTGTTCATAAGCTTCTGGTAGATGGGCCAGAATTCATCCGCGGCCTGTTCTGAGCTATCTGAAATATACAGATGCTCATTGATCGCAATCTGTAGCTGATCTGTGTCATGACCTGCTTTTGTTGCAGCGCTTCTGTACAGGTTCGTAAGGGAGACGAATTGCTCAGGTGAACCGCCAAGGATGGCTATGGTTAGTGGAAGATTCAGGCTGCCAGCCCTAATGACGGATGCGGGCGTTCCACCGACAGCGATCCATACGGGCAGTTGCTGTTGATATGGCCGGGGATAAACCCCCAGCGAGTTGATGCCGGACCTATGGGTGCCTTTCCAGGATACCTTCTCCTGCTTGTTGATGCTAAGCAGCAAATCCAGCTTTTCGATGAATAATTCATCATAGTCCTCAAGCTTATATCCAAACAGCGGAAATGACTCTATAAAAGATCCTCTGCCGGCCATGATCTCCGCCCGTCCACCGGATATCAGATCAAGCGTTGAGAAGTTCTGGAATACACGAACCGGGTCTGCGCTGCTTAAGACGGTTACTGCACTTGAGAGCTTTATCCTCTTCGTCACGGCTGCTACCGCAGCAAGTATGACTTCGGGAGCAGACACTACATAGTCAGGGCGGTGATGCTCTCCAAGGGCAAATACGTCTAACCCGATACTGTCTGCAAGCTTAGCTTCCTCGATTAATTCCCGGACGCGCACTTGAGCGTTTATTGCTCTACCTGAAACGTTATCAGGCTGTATCTCACCAAAGGTGCTTATACCGAATTCCATGCATTCAATTATTGACCATAACGAAGATACTTGTATTTAGAATCCCCCCGGGCGAAACCGTGAAGTGCAGCAACATACCTTAATAAGGAATACCAATTGGCTGCTTATGACGACAACTATCTGAAGTTCCTTCCCGAAGGAAACATTTCCACCTGAACAACTTTTGGCTTCTTTACCCGTTTATCCTTAGCGGCAAAATCATCACCATCTTTCTCATCCGCTTTCGAGTACTTTAGTTCAAGAGGAGGGTCAGTATTAACCTGGCTCAAGTCGGACAGAAGACCTGTTAAATTGTAGCATCGCCGGACGACTACATGGATCACTTTCTCTTCTACCTGCAGCTTGCCTTCTACCATTAAAAGCCTTGACTGAAGTATCTCCTTCCGGTACTTCTCAAACAACTTTTCGAACACTACCAGGTTGGCGCTTCCGGTTTCATCTTCAATGGTGATAAAGCAGATACCGGCAGCGGTACCCGGTCTTTGTCTAACAAGGACAAGTCCTGCTACCTTTACTAATGTGCCGTCGGGCCAGTCAGACAGCTCCTTTGTGGAAAGTACATTACGCTCAAAAAGCTGTCTTCTTACGAAACTCACCGGGTGCGCTTTAAGGGACAGGGAGGTAGCGCCGTAGTCATGAACAACATGCTCAGACAACGTCATGGAAGGAAGCTGGATTCCATGCTCTGAGAACGGTGCGGAGGATTGTCCTTCATATATGCCTATCGGCCTGTCACTTAGTGCTGAAACTTCCCAGAGCGCCTGACGCCTATCCAATCCCATTGATCTGAAAGCATCAGCATCCGCCAGTCTTTCTAAGGCACCGAGGGAAACACCTGCCTCCATTAATGAATGAATACTGGTGAATGGTTTGTTTCTTCCTGAGACGAGACCTCGCATCTGATCTTCATGGAGTCCTTTCACCTGCCTGAAGCCGAGCCTTAATGCACAAAACTTACCGATCTTTTCTTCAAGGATATTATCCCATTCAGAGAGATTAACATCTACCTCTCTTACTGTCACCCCATTCTTCTTAGCATCTATGACTATCTGTGCCGGCTGATAAAAACCCATAGGCATACTGTTCAGCAGGGCGCAGGCAAACACATCAGGATAATAGCATTTGATATAGGAAGAAACATACACCAGTAAGGCAAAGCTCACTGCATGGCTTTCGGGGAAGCCATAGCTACCAAAGCCTTCCAGTTGGCGGAAGACACGCTTTGCAAATTCTTCAGTGTAACCATTCTTCGCCATACCATCTATCAGCTTTCTCTCAAACTGACTCACCAGGCCTTTTGCTTTGAATGTAGCCATGCTCCGGCGCAACTGGTCAGCCTCCGCAGGTGTAAACCCGGCTGCAACTATTGCAATCTCCATAGCCTGCTCCTGGAACAGGGGCACACCAAGGGTTCTTCCCAGGATACTCTCCAGTGCCTCCGAAGGATATTCTACTTTTTCCTTTCCAGTACGGCGCCTAAGGTAAGGGTGCACCATGTCTCCCTGTATTGGTCCGGGTCTTACTATCGCTACTTCGATCACAAGGTCATAAAAGCATTCGGGCTTCAGCCTGGGCAGCATGGACATTTGCGCTCGGCTCTCTATCTGGAAAACGCCGATAGTATCAGCGGCGCTTACCATTTCATAGACTTTGGGGTCGTCCTCTTTGGACACTTCAGCCAAAGTAAGCTCACGACCGTAGTGCTTCTTAGCCAGATCAAAACCTTTGCGGATGCAGGTGAGCATACCTAAAGCCAGCACATCAACCTTAAGGAACCCAAGAGCTTCTACATCATCCTTATTCCACTCAATGCAAGTGCGGTTTTCCATTCGGGCATTGAGAAGGGGACATAGATCCGATAGTTTGCCCCGGGTCATAACAAAGCCTCCTGTGTGCTGACCAAGCTGACGGGGGAAGCCTATGTACTGCCTTGTAAGCTCCAGCACCTTTATGAGGTGTGCATCATTTGCATCAAAACCTTCCGATGAGGCATGCTTGCCATGAAACCAATCATCATTAAACTCCCATGAGGAGCTGGAAAGACGGTTGATGGCGTCCACGGAAAGCCCCATTGCTTTTGCTACATCGCGGACTGCGCCTTTGAAATGAACCTGTGTAACAGTTGCCACAATAGCCGCGCGGTCCCTGCCATACTTTTTATAGATGTACTGAATTACCTCCTCCCTTCGTTCATGCTCGAAGTCTACATCGATATCCGGCGGCTCATCCCTTGCATCGGACATAAAGCGCGCGAAGAGCAGCCTGAACTTCGAAGGATCCACAGAGGTGATGCCGAGGCAATAGCACACAACGGAATTGGCCGCTGACCCCCTACCCTGGCACAGGATGCCTTCACCTCTTGCAAAGCTTACAAGATCATGCACCGTCAAAAAGTAAGCAGCGTAGTTCTTTTGCTCTATGAAGTCCAGCTCATGCTGGATGGTCTGCTTAATTCCTTCGGGAGTAGACTCTCCAAAGCGCTCCCTGGCGCCCTTCCAGGTCAGGTACACTAACTCCTCCTGTGGGGAACGTCCCTCAGTGGTGATCTCCTCGGGGTAAACATACTCAAGGCTACCAAGGGAGAACTGGCATGCTTCAACTATCTCCAGGGTACGCTTAATGGCATCAGGATACTGACTGAAGAGTCGTTGCATCTCTTTAACTGGCTTGAGCCAGCGCTCGGCATTCTGATGCAGACGAAACCCGGCATTGTAGATCGTACACTTCTCACGTATACACGTTAGGACATCCTGCAGCTCTCTCCGTTCGGGGATGTGGTAATGCACATCGTTTGTGGCAATAAGCGGAATATCGAACCTTTCGGATAACTGCGCCAGCCTGTAAAGCTTTTTCGCATCATTTGCCTGGTAAGACCTGGTAGCCCCAAGATACAGATCACTGCCGAAGGCCTGTTTGTACTCTGCAAGAGCAAGCTTGAACTGTGGAGCGATCTCAAACGCTGCATTGAGGTCGGCAGAAGGGACAACGATGAACTTTATCCCTTTCGCATGCCTGTACACATCCGCCTTATACAAATGGCAGTCTCCTTTTTCTGCTCTGAGGTTGCCTTCCGAAAGCAAGGCGGACAATCCTGCATACGCATCCCTGTCGGTGGGATAAGCGAGAAGACTGGGACCATCGAGCAGGTCGAGACGGCAGGCGGGGAGGATACGGATGTCTTTCCCTCTCGCTGCAACATAGGCCCTGACTATCCCTGCAAGCGTGTTGCGGTCGGTGATGGCGATAGCTTTATAACCTAAAGCAAGGGCCTGCTCCACCATCTCCTCCGGGTGAGCGCCTCCTCTCAGGAAGGTGAAGTTGGTCGTGATCTGTAGTTCTGCATAGCTCATACACCTATTCTTTCATCACGCAAAAAAGCCATGAAGGAACCATTGCGGCTTACCTGCACTGTAGTGCCCTGACCGGAACAACCAGTAGCGCGCACCGGCTTCATCCTCCACATTGTAGTAATCCCGATAAAGCCCCTGCTGCAGCCACCATTCCTGCTCTATGCGTTCCGGTCCATCTGCCTTCTTAACACGGTGCAGCTTTCCCTGATAGTGGAAGTGGATGGGCGGGTAGTCTGGTATAGCAACCGTTACTTCTATGGGCTCCGGCTGCGGCAACAGGTGGACTGGTCTTGGGATGCATTCATTCCAAGCAGCAGCAGGCTTTTCATCAAGCGAAGCAGCAAAGGCAACCGACCGCTCTGGCCAGTAATGCTCTACAGGCAGGTACCGATGGATGGCTTGAATGCCAACCTTGCCTACCAGCCTATCCAGCAGCTCTGCAATGCCGGTATCGGTGGTATTGCTGGTAGTTGCCCACAAAGCATCCTGCTCAGGGGACACCTCTTCCACAACAGGAGCTTCGAGCAGAAAGAGCTCGATGCCAAGAGCAGGAGCAATGGTTGATATCCTGATCTCAAACAGCCTGAACAGGTGGTCTACATTTCTTGAAGGCCTTGTAGTGCCAATCCCTATCTGCTGTATGTTGCCATCTATCCTGAAGCACTTGAATATGCAGCTACGCAAACCCTTTCCTTCCCTGGCCAGCCGCTGACATAATGCTTCCAGCAACTGGCGGAGCGCTATCTCAATACCAGTAGCCGTGCGGATGGGCTCAAGGCTTGGTAACCGCTCCTGATAAGGCTGTATAGGCTTTATGGGCACCAAGGCCTCGATCTCCTGACCGAGTGCCTGGTCGAGCCTGGTGAGCAGGGACTGACCGAACCGGCGACGCAATGCGGCCCTGGGCATATTGATAAAGCTCCTGACCTGGTGCAAGCCTAGCTTATGAAGCCTCTGAAGAATGGAAGCCTCAAGACGTAATGCAGCAGGCGGCAAAGGCATCAGGGCCTCTACCTGCCTGCCTGGCTCAACAATGGGTGTGACCTGACCATAGCGACTGATGGCCCATGCCGCGCTGATGGTATCTGCAATGGCGGCACGCACACTATAACCAAAGGCTCTGAGTTTTGCAAGAATATCGTTCAGGTAAGGCTGTTCCCCACCCCACAGATGGGCACAGCCACTTATATCCAGCACCAGGCCGTCCGGCATATCAACAGCAGCTACCGGGGTGAAGCGCAGACACCACTCGGCAAGCGCATCGAGGAGCTTCTTAGCAAGGCCAGGATTATGGTCGAAGACCTGCAGGCCGGGGTGAATGGCCCGGCAGTCTGCCACGACCATATTTACGTTTATACCCCTGGCATGCGCTACCCTGCTCACTGCCTTCACCACCATCCTGCCATGCTCCGGCGCTGCGAGAACAAAGGACGTATCCTTAAGCTCCGGCTGGCGACGGACCATCCAGTCGGTAGTAAGGTGGCGAAACCATATGGCTATGTAGCGTTTCATTTTTTTTAGTTGAGAAGTGGAGAAGTTGAGAAGAACCCTCATCACCCTATACTTGCTAAGATGCTTTCCTTACACTTTCACCCAATTTCTTTATTCCAACTATTGCTGTTTCATTTTTTTCAGTTGAGAAGTTGAGGAGTTGAGAAGTTGAGAAGAACCCTCATCACCGATACTTCGCTAAGATGCTTTCCTTACACTTTCACCCAATTTCTTTATTCCAACTATTGCTGT
>CAMPJV010000090.1 GCA_946886975.1 uncultured Taibaiella sp.
GATTAGAACGGCCAACGCAGCAACGCTTGTATTAGAAACAAAACAGGCGGGAACGGGACGAATACCTGAAAATGGTGAAACAGTTTAAGTCAAATCCGAAACTTCAAACCTTGGTAGCTGATCCCGGTGCAAAGCAGGCACTGCTTACCGCTATCAATTGTTTAAAGGCCGAGTTAAAGCAAAACCAATAAAAAGAAGCCGCTATGTCATTCCTTGCCAAATTAGTGCTCGATAGTAACGAATACAACGTTGTGACTGTGGATTACGAAATATCTCAGCCAATAGGCAGAAGAAATATGCCAAACGACGAGCCGCATCTCGGGCTGATAAATATAACAGTGGAGTCAAGTAACAAAAGCGAGTTATTCGCCTGGGCGATGGCCGCGCGAACGACTAAGAATGGAAGCATTGTTTTTTATCGGAGAGATGCACAGTCTTCTATGAAGACACTGAACTTTTCTGATACATTCTGCATCCGGTTTAAAGAGATCTTTGAAGCCGATGGTTCGGTTCCCATGAGGATGGAACTAACACTTGCACCAAGGGTTATTGAGTGTCAGGGCGTAACTCGCGAAGAGTTTTGGCCGGGGCACGAAGGCAGTTCCAATGGTAGTGATTCGTCAAACGGAGCCTCAGAAAGCAAGGAGACTTCTGACAACGAGATATCGAGCTTCATCCCTTCTTAGTATTTACCTCTCAACTCGCAAACAGGATAAATGAATATAGGAGCAAAAGAAGAACTTGTGGATCACACACCGAAAGAGTTTCATAACATAGAGGATCCTCTGTCTGTCCTTTTGCTCAATCTGGAAAAGCTCGCGCCCTATGGAGGATTTTCTCTGTTTGAATCTCTTATCTCGGGTGCTAGTGATATCAATCCTACTTCAAAGGCACGCCGCAGTATATTTCTCTCAGACTCAGCAAAGCAGGAATCTAGAAACAGTTTGGACGCCGCTCTCGGTGCATTGGCAAATGTTTTGGAGTCACATGAAGACGCTGCATCTATGGTAGCGCACTGTGCCGAACAGGTAAACGTTTACGAGGCAAGTTATTCAGCCAACTTGCTGAAAGCAGTCCAGGAAGCGAAAGATCTGGAACGGAGCTATAGAAACATTGCACTGTTCTTTAGCAATGCAGAGGCGGTTAAAATGAAGAATGTTTCCTTCATCAACTGCAACCCTCAGCAACTAAGAGACGTTGAGGAGCCTCGCTTCCTCGATGCCGTGAAAGAAGAGCTAACGATGAACTATGACCGGCTGGACCTCAGGAATAATTACAGCATCCTGGTGTTACCTGGTTATTTAGGGTCTAATGCAGTTCTGGAAAAGTGTGCGCGCATAGCGCATGATCATAAGGTGATGTTGGTTACCGACTTTGAGAATGTCGATGCGCCGGACGATTTGATGGAACTCTTTGATGCTGCAAATCATACCAGTGGCGACGTCTATAAGTCAAATGTCATGATGACGTGCAACTGGCTCGTAGGACGGGGTAGGTATGAGGAACTGCATGAGGAAGACGATCTTTACATCCCCCCCTCTGGCGCTCTTGCAGGAAAGATCTATTGTACATTAATGAGTCAGGTGGCCGCAGGGAAAAAGTTCGGTATAGTTAAAGGTGTTGAGGGTGTGAAGTTTGATTTGAAGAAGAGCGAAATAGCCAACATTGAAAGGATGGGGCTCGTTCCGATGGTCAAGGAGAACAGCAATGTTATGGCCTTCTCTGCAAAGACCTTGTTCAATGGAGATAACTTAGGCCTCCAGACTTATTCCGTAGTGCGTGTCTTCGATTATGTAACGAAAGTGCTTATCGACTTCCTTAACAGGAGAGCCTTTGAGAACTTTAATGCAAATACACGAAAAGACTTAATGGCGCAGATTGTAAAGTTCCTTGACAGCATCACCGGTCCTGAGAGATTAATTGAAGATTTCACCATTAAGCGTTTCGAGCAGGATTCAATACAAAAGGACAAGATCCATGTTGACATACACATGAAGCCCTACTTCCCCGCCAAGAACTTCATGATCAAAATGGAAGGACAACGGGGCGATGACTCTACTTCATGGTCCACGAGCTATGATCAACAAGTATCCTGAGTCTCTTCCTATGATCTCCTACTATCTACTAACTACTATCTACCAAAGACAACCTACTTCTTCCACTGCGACTGATCATCGTAGATCTCATTCTTCAGCAATACCGGCTGGTCTTTTCTGAGACTTTCAACGTATACTCCTTTCTCCGTGTTGCTGTCATAAAGAGTTACCTCGTGCCCATATCCAAGGTCTACGAATACTTTCCCGTCTATCATCCAGCCCGAGCCTTTTATAATGCTGCCTTTTCGCGTGAAGCCACCTTGCACCACAAGGTCATCATCCAGCTCCAGCGCTATAAGATCCCCATCCTTAAAGTCCTTGTATTTGCCCTTAATATGAGCTGCCACGTACATTGCTTTTGGCTTTTCGGGCTCCGCCTTTTTCGTGTTGCTGACTACCACTTCCATATCGCCGAAACCTGCCTCATCATCGTCTCCTCCATTACTCGGGGCTTTGCGGCCGGTGCTGTTGGCAAATACATTATACCCGAAGTTCTTCATGTATAGCTCAGGATACTCAAACAATTCCTTTACAGCAATGATCTTGTAAACGTAGACAGCTGTCTCGGGATTCAGGTTCATTGAAAAGTAGTCCTTTCCCTGGCTCCTGATAGCTTTAAATATATTGCCGATCCCATAGTTATATGCAGCCGCTGTCAGCACCCAGGATGACACGTTGTGTGTTTTCTGGATGCTCGTATAGTATTGGTTCAGCAACTTGCACGCTGCTATCGTGGACTTTGTTATATCATCTCTTTCATCCACAGTGCTGTTCACGATCAGGCCCAGGTCTATTGCCGTGCCTGGCATAATCTGCCAGAAGCCCCTGGCACCTACCCTCGACGTAAGTACGGCAAAGCCGCTCTCTACAATAGGCAGGTACTTAAAGTCTTCTGGAATATTGTACTTCCTAAGGTATGATTGCACAAGCGGAAAGTAGAGGATCGCTCTTTTTCTTAACGCCGGAAGATTTACATTAGGTATCTGCTTTTTAATGACGTTCATGAGCCTGTTAGCAACGAAGTCATTATTGGCCGGAATGATCTCTCCGCAAAAGATTATATTATGAGCCTCCCCCTTGCTAATAAATATGGTACTAGCAGATAGGGTAAGCAGCAAAACAAATAATCTTCTTTTCATCCTGGTATTTACCGGCTCATTTCCAGATTATACATCGCCCCTGTTATAGGTACTTCAAAGTTTGCTTTCTTAAACCGGTCTTTGAGCGAAAAGGTAAACTTCTCCGCATCATCAGCGTTTACCGCTCGGCTAACATAGACCATCGTAAAATCCTTGCCCGGCAAAACCACCGGATACCCTGTCACATAGCAAGGGAAAAGGTCAACAGAGCCCTTGTCACCTTTGTCCCAATTCAGGTTCATCTGCCCTACCAGGAAGTCTTTTTTGCTCTGGTTCCGGATGAAGAAGCGCATATAACAGTTTACTCCGCTAAAGACAATGCTCTGAAGTGTCACCGAGACATTGTTGATCGTGTCCGAGTGCACATCAATCCATGGAGGCATCGAGATGAGCAAGCTACTCACGCGGTAGTTCTCAGCAGTATCGGCGGGCACGTAGTACTCTCCAGCCATGTGTTGCCCCTCCGGAGGATCGCCAAATACAATGTTGGGGTACTTCTTCCAGAGCTCTGCCTGGGTATATTCTGTTTTGTTTTCTATTGCTGCCAGGCGCGCCCGCTCCTCTTCAGCTTTCTTCCGCTTTGCCTCTTCCTGTAGTGCCAGCTTCTGCAGCCGCTCATCTTCTTTGCGCTGCTTTTCCTGCAATATCGCAAGTTGTTTCTCTCGTTCTGCTTCAAGGCGTCTCCTTTCGGCTTCTTCGGCTGCTTTCTTCTTCAGCTCTGCCGCTATGCGCGCTTCTTCTTTTTGCTTAGCCGCCGCTGCAAGCTTCTCATCTTCTATCCGCCTTATCCTTTCCTGTTCCTCAGCTTCTTTCTTCTTCCTCGCTTCTTCCTTAGCTATGGCAAGCTGCTCCTGCTTTTCCTTTTCTTTACGCAGTTTCTCTTCTTCTTTGGCAAGCTGGTCTTTCTTTGCTGCTTCACGCTTCAGTAGTGCTTCTTCTTCTTGCTTCTGTTTCTCGGCGGCTTTTCGTGCTTCTTCCTGTTGCCTGGCCAGCATTCTCTGGTCTTCTTCTTCCTTTAGTTTCTTCAGCCTCGCCACTTCTCTGTCCTTGTCCGCCTTCCTTTGCTGCTCAGCCAGTTCTTCCTGCTTCCTCAATGCCTCTTCCTGCTCCAGCTTTTCCTTCTCTATTCGCTTTTGCTCTTTTTTGGATACCTCCTCCTTTTCCTCAGCTTTTGGCGGCGGATTGAACGCCACAGGCTCAGACTCTTTACTCTGCACCAGCTTCTTGAGCGCCTTCAGATCCGAGTAGTCGTAGTAGAGCTTCGTGTTGTTGATATCTATCTTTGGCAGGAATGAGATAATAAAGTAGTGGGTTCTCTTTCCCTCCGTCACTATCAGGTTCGTAGGATCAGGTTTTTCCTCAATAGTCTTTATCACGATGGAGTTATCATTGTCCCTCACCAGGCAGGTGTATCCTTTACGCTCACCAAATTCATATCTCTTGATCTCGGAATTAAACTTCAGCACAGTTAGCGCCTCGGCTGCCACCTGTATCTTCTCCCCATTAATATTCTGTCCGTCAGCGTTGTCGGTATTCAGCAGCACGAGGGCCACGGTTGCCCATACGCCGCTACATTTCATCCAATTCAGCAGTCTTGTCATTACCTGGACAATTTACACCAATGCTTAGCAATTATCTATTTTTATGGACAGTTTTTTGCAGCCTTCACCATAGCGTTTGCCTCGCTTGGACCATGGTGTTACATGGGCTTTACACCGGAGTTCGGCCTCTATAATGTCTCTATAATGTCTCTATAAGGTCTCTATAAGGCTGATGAGTAATCCCGGCTGAGAACACATTGTCCGTCAGTTAGATGCGTGTTCATGACAAGGGGGTACTTTGCAGCGAAGGTTCGTTAGCTTTCAAATGTGTATCTTAGTTATCCGTTTTCCCGACAGACCCATGATAACCCAAAGGCGGACATATTTCAGGCCCCTGCTGCTTGCCCTTTTCTGCATCACCTGCAACCTCTCCGATGCCATAGCCTACAGATCGGACACCCTTAGGGTTGTGGCCAATGACCAGCTCGTCACAACTAGTTGGTCGCTCTATAATCGTCACATCCGGTCCGCTGATTCTGCCACAGCCTTTGCAGAGTTAAACAGGATCGAAGCAATAGCCAAGGAGAGAAACTCCGACTTGCTCCACACCACCGCCCTTTTCTTCAAAGGTAAATACTGCTTCGAAAGGCGCCTCTGGGCCGCTGATAAGCCTCTTTTGTATTTCCTCGAAGCCAGTGCCCTCGAGGGAAATGTGCCAATCATGGCCGCCGAGATACCATTCTACATCGGAAGCTGGTACTTTTTTGCAAAAGGAGATTACCCCGCCGCGTTTGAGCATATGCTTAAAGCCCATAATGCAGCGGACGATATAGGCTACGACAAGCTTCCTAATCCCGATGAGTTGCTATCCGGCCTGGCCAATGCGTACTACCAGTTTGGCGAGCTTGACAAGACGATCAAATTCCTGAGGCAAGCGCTCAGTCTGCCTGTTTCAACGGAGAGAAACCTGATCGAGATCTATAACACCCTGGGTCTTTGTTACCGCGATCGGGAGCAATACGACACTTCTGTCACATATTGCCTGCAGGCTCTTTCTGCCGCCTCTCGCCAAAAGGACACAGCATGGGTAGGCGTCATTACTGGCAACCTGGGTTATATCTATTACAAACTGAAGCGCCCTGAGGAAGCCCTCGCTTACCTCTTTAAAGATTACCACATCAGCAGCGAAAAGAATCAGGACAGAAGCGCAGCGAATGCCGCCTTGCTGATATCACAGATCTACTTCGAGAAGGGGAATAAAGATTCGGCTGCCTTTATGCTGCAGAAGGGTAGGGATCTTGTGTACGCCACTAAAGACTCTCGCCTCTACACGCTGCTCTACAAAGACATGGCGGCCTTCTACAGGCACCAGGGAGATTTTGCCAATGCTCTCAAATACACTGATTCCTTCATAAGCTATAAAGACAAGGTTGCAAAAGAGAATGATGTAAACGCACTTGATAAGGCACGCAACAAGGCGGAAACAGAAGCCCACCTTGCCGATATCAGGCTGCTCGAAAGTGAAAGCCATAAGCAATTGCTCATTCGGAATGGTATCATCTTCATCACCATTCTTCTTGTTGTAGCCGGCTGGCAGATATTCCGCCGCTTGCAGGAGCGGCAGCGCAGGAACCTGGAAATGTTAGCCCTGCAGAAAAGGCGATCTGAAGAGGAGCTGGAAAACGCAAATGCGCTGCTCAATACCTACATGGAAAGCATCCGGCAAAAGAACAAACTGATAGAACAGTTCACCGCTGAGCTGGATCAGTTGCATAACGCCCCGGATGGGCCCGTTGCTCAGGAAAAGATAGAAACGCTTCGCAAACTACAAGAGGCCACCATTCTCACAGAAGATGACTGGGTAAATTTTAAAAGGGTATTCACCAAAGTACACCCCGCGTTCTTTATCCGGTTGAACGATAAGTTCCCAACTCTTACTCCCGCTGAGATACGGATCATAGCCCTCACCAAGCTCGGTCTTTCTGTAAAAGAGAAAGCCAATATGTTAGGCATCTCCCCCGATAGCGTCCGTCGCACTCAGCAGCGCCTGAATAAAAAGCTGGGCATGACCGAAGTCCAGATATTTGAAGAGCTGATTCCGGGATAGCGCAAGTCCTGGGTACTAAAAAAGCCATCTCAGATGAGACGGCTCTATATGTCTGATCGCAAATAGCCTTCGTTTACATGATACCCAGACGGTTAAACACATTGGATACAATTCTGTCGCACCGGCTAAGATGGAAGTTGAAAACAAGGTCGCTCTTATAATAGTTCCCCAGCGACTCCCGTAGCATGGCCTTGGCCCTGTTGAGCCTTACCCTTACGTTCACATCCGTAATCCCTAGCGTTTCCACAGCCTCCGTCATCGACACGCCCTCCATTTCTCTCAATACGAACACCAGGCGGTATTTTTCAGGAAGGCTCAGCAATGAATGCTCAAGAGCCCTGCCCAGTTCCCTGTTCATCGTGATGTTTGCAGGCGAGGAATGATCATGCATCTGGTTCATATTCGTTTTCATAACACTTTCACTTTCTAGGCTGGTTACCCGTTTACTCTTTTTCAGGAAGGCCAGGCTCTCGTTTATCATGATCCTGGTCAGCCAAGTACCGAAGCTCGACCTTCCTTCAAATTTTGATAGATTCTCAAATGCCTTCAGGTAAGCATTTTGCATCACATCTTCTATTTCGCTGTCGTTCTTGATGATGGACATCCCCACTCTGTAGAGGCGTGGGTTATATTTTCTTATCAGGACTTCAAATACTCTGCTCTCCCCTGCACATACCCTGGCGATAACTTCCTCATCAGATACCTCAACCTTTGACTCTAGTAATTCCATAGCCATTTCTTAAAGTGTTATATTTGGTTAGATACCCAGCCATCAGAAACGTTACAGCAAAAAGCAACTTTATTTTGGTAACATTCTCGCCGGATTCTGCTCTAATTGTTAGTGTCGCTCGCCAGCCCTGTTTGCAATTTACGGCAGTAGCCACAAACAACCATATGGACTACAAACAATCAATATTATCGATATCCGAGGTTACCCACAATGTCCGATGCCTCAGGATAGAAAAGCCGGAGGGATATTCCTTTGTGCCCGGCCAGGCCACAGAAGCGGCAATCAATAAGCCCGGATGGGCGGAAGAGAAAAGGCCTTTCACGTTCACTTGCCTCAATGACGACCCCTACCTCGAATTTACCATTAAATGCTATGAGGACCATGACGGTGTGACAAACCAGGTCCGGAACCTCCAGGTTGGTGACGAACTGATAATCGGCGACCCATGGGGAGCCATAGAGTACAATGGCGAGGGATACTTTATTGCAGGTGGTGCTGGAATCACCCCGTTTATTGCTATACTTCGTCAGCTTTCAAAGGATAATAAGTTGAATGCCAACAAGTTATTCTTTTCCAACAGAACTGCTGCCGATATCATCGATGAAGAACTGCTTACCGCGCTTTTGGGAAAGTCAGCAATATACATAGTAACTGACGGGCCCACAGACAAATACGTTCGCGGCTATATCGACGAGCACTTCCTCCTTGAACATATTGATGATTTCAAAAAGCATTTCTACATCTGCGGACCGGATAAAATGGTGTCAGCCATCAGCAACATACTGACAACCCACGGCGCGAATCCTGAAGCCGTCATATTCGAAAAGTAAAAGGAACGTGCCTCCGGCTGTCACACCCCAGCTCCGCTGCTTTATTCATTAATCTTTTTCACGTAGGCCAGCTTTTGGCCTACCTGCTCTGTGTCTTCCTGCACCTTTACCAATCCGAATTCACGACTATGGAACTAAACTACTAACGGCTGAGTTTATAGATGTAATGTGGGAAGAGCATGTAACGTAGTGTTGTTAAGTTAGAAGCAGTAGATGTGGCAGGCTTTTCCTCGTAGCCTGTCTCAATCTGGTTAAAGACCAGGTAAAACATTTCTGGCGTAGTGGTAGGGTACATGATTCGTCAAGTATAGAAGATGCAAAACAAATACGATCAAGCTCCACAACTGTAGCTGTGACCATCGGTAAAACAAAAGAGCCCCGTGTACCGGGGCTCGTAGTTTTCCATAGTTGCAATATTATTTCCTTCCTCCCACAGCCAGACACAGTACTAATAAGATAAGAAGTCTTTTCATCATTAATATTTAGATGGTTATTGCTCCGTGTTTTTCTTCCTTTGCTATATCGACCAGCCGCAGAATAGCTTTCTTTACGCTATCCAGCTTTTCTTTGGGTATATAC
>CAMPJV010000091.1 GCA_946886975.1 uncultured Taibaiella sp.
ATCCAGTATGGTTTTTGGTCGTCCCTCTGCAACTTGTTTGATAGCCTTTCTGCGCCAGCCTTTGTCTATTCCCATCGATAGAAAGTGGTTGAGAAAGTCATACTTACCGGCTATGCTATCAAACATATCGGCCACTTGGGCTTTCTTACTTAATTTTGATGATGCATCCGGCACTACGTTAGCTGCAGGATTAGAAGAATCGTTAGGGTGCATGCCGCACAAAAGTAAGTACAAAAGCCATGGAAATCCGCTCAGCTAAATATTTGATATCTAACCCTGGCATTGAAGGATGCCCCAAGCCAGACAGACCTGAATATGCTTTTATAGGGCGGTCTAACGTTGGGAAGTCCTCATTGATCAACATGCTGACCAACCAGAGCAAACTTGCTAAAACATCTGGTACACCTGGCAAAACCCAGCTGATAAATCACTTCCAGGTAGACTACAACAGCGTTACTGATGCTTCAGGAAAGCATTCAGCATCTTCGTTTTATATAGTCGACCTTCCAGGGTATGGGTATGCTAAAGTCTCTCAAACGCAAAGAGCCAAATGGCAGAGGATGATAGAGGTTTATCTGAAATCAAGAGAAAACCTGGTAACTGTTTTTGTGCTTATAGATAGCAGGCATGAACCGCAGCAACTGGACCTGGAATTTCTCAGAAAGCTGGGTGAGTGGCAGGTGCCATTCAATCTTGTGTTTACCAAGATGGATAAAAGTACCCAAAAGGAGGCGTCCAAGAATGCGAAGTATTTTGTAGAGGCAATGAAGAAAGAGTGGGAATTCATACCGAAGCGCTTTATGACCAGCGCCATCAAGTTCGCAGGACGAAAGGAAATACTAGGATTTATAGAGGAATTGAATAAGGAGTATGAACAAGCTATAGCAGAAAAAGGCAATGACTAAAGTCAGCTCTCATGAGCACGGATTCTGAGCGATTAGCTTTGCCGGACTGATCTTTTCGAAACAGTCTTAACCATTTTCCTCGGTTCAGGAGCCATTTCCCAGTTTGTAATTGCATGGGATAGCCTTTGAAGGATGGTGTTTTGATCCTTAAATCATATCTGTCCTGTAGACTGCAACCCCTTAAAATCTTAACGCCATTAAAGCTAAAAACAATTATTTTAGCGGCAAACGGTGTAAATGGCTACTGCCAGGCAAGTGATTTTTGATATTGGAATGCACACTGGGCAGGATACGTCCCACTATCTGGAATCCGGATACATGGTGGTGGCGGTAGAGGCTAATCCATTGCTGGTGGAAGAGGCACAGCTAAAGTTTGCCAAAGAGATCGCTGCAGGTAACCTTATTATCCTCAATGTCGGCATATCAAACCAACGAGGCATAATGCCTTTTTATATTAACAAACGCTTGTCTGAATGGAGCTCTTTTGATCCTGAACTTGGAATGAGAAGCAACTCTGCCTATGAGATCAGGAATATCGAGTGCGTCACAACAAAAGACTTGCTCAGAGACTACGGGGTCCCCTATTACCTTAAAGTAGATATTGAGGGTTTCGATTTCCACGTCATCAATGACTTGCCGTCCGAAGGGCCCCGGCCGGAGTACGTGTCCTGTGAAGCAAGTGAGATATCACTAATGGATACGTTGCATCGGAAAGGGTACCGATGGTTCAAACTGATTAGCCAGGCGAACAATTTCAATCCCTTAAATATTGACCAGGAATCAAAGCCTTACTTTCCAAAGTTCCTCCACATCCGGAATGGTATTCAGCTCCGCCTTCAGAAGATCATGAAGTTTAAGCATCCATACAGTTCATCCGGTCCATTTGCAGAAGATACTAAAGGTCAATGGCTCAGTTATCAGGATGCACGGAAAGCATTAATGAAGTTCTTGCAGCCAGAAAAGGGGAAAGCCTTGAACGGGATCAGCTGGTTCGATATCCATGCGAAGCTATAGCGGCTGCTGAGTTAGGCAATCTTCGCTACATAAGGTAGGATCTCATCGACATAGTGCCTGTCATTGCTCAATCTCGGAACTTTATGCTGTCCTCCTAGTTTCCCTTTATCCTTTAGCCATAAATTGAATCCCCCTTTAGGCATAACATGTACAATTGGCATGCGGAGCGCAATGTCCTTATGGCGCTTGGCCTCATAGTCAGAGTTGATCTCTTTAAGAGCATTGTCCATAGCAGTTGCAAAGTCTTCAATGGGGCAGGGCAAATGTTCAAACTCTATGATCCATTCGTGCGCTCCATTCTCGCTCCCTGTCATGTAAACGGGCGCAGCCGTGTAGTCATTCACTATTGCTCCTGTCGCCCTGCTGGCCTTTTCTATCGCGTATTCACTATTGTCAATGATAAGTTCTTCACCAAAAGCGTTGATAAAGTGTTTCAGGCGGCCAGTTACCTTTATGCGGAATGGGCTTAGGGATGTAAATTGTATGGTATCGCCCACCTTGTAGCGCCAAAGGCCACAGTTGGTACTTATTATCAGAGCGTAGTTTTTGTTTAGTTCCACGTCTTTCAGTGCAAGTGTCCTTGGGTGTTCTTTGTCTGCTTCTTCCATGGGCATAAACTCATAATATATGCTATGGTTCAGAAATAGAAGCAGCCCCTCGTCGTTCAGATCGTCCTGCGCAGCAAAGAATCCTTCTGAAGCATTGTACGTCTCCATGAAGTTTATCTTGCTCTTAGGAAAGAACTGTTCAAATTGTTTCCTATAGGGTTTAAAGCTGACCCCGCCATGTATATACAACTCCAGGTTGGGCCATATATCGTGGAGGTTATTCGTACCTGCGATTTCAAAAAGTCTCTTTATTAATACAATTGTCCAGGTAGGAACTCCAGCTATATAGGTTACGTCCTCATTGATTGTAGTCTTTGCCATCATCTCGATCTTCTGTTCCCACTCATCCATCAGGGCTATAGACAGGTCTGGTGTTCTCACCATTTGCGCGGCCAGCGGCATGTTCTGTAGCATCACCGCTGAAAGGTCCCCGTAAAAGGATTCCTCATTAAGCTGGTTTATCTGGTGGCTCCCGCCTATTACCAGGCATTTGCCGCTCATTACGTCACTTTGGGGGAATTGCTTCAGGTACAGCGCCAGCACATCTTTTCCCGCCTTATAGTGATTATCATCCAAGCCTTCTTTGCTTATAGGGATGAATTTACTCTTGTCACTTGTTGTTCCACTCGACTTGGCGAACCAGCTTATCGGAGATGGCCACAGAAGATTTTGCTCTCCTTCCAGTATCCGGTTGATGTAAGGCTTTAAGGTATCGTAATCATTAATGGGAACCTGGTTCTTAAAGTCCGCAACATCATTGATCTTTTCAAAGTCATACTTCTTGCCATACTCCGTGAACTGGGCTGACCCGATTAGTTCGTTAAATACCTGTAGTTGTGTATCAATTGGATTCAAAACGAAGTTATCAATTGCACTCTGGCGCAACTTCATGAATCCTTTTAATGCCGGGCTGATTATGCTCATTTCTGTGTCCTAAAGTCGGGCTCCGCTAAGATCGGATGATTTTTTTATATCACTTCGCTGTATAGTCTTTCCGCTTCAGCACAAAGCTCTGCCCAAGATACACTTTTCTTACCTGTTCATCTTCTGCCAGATCTTCGGCGCTGCCATACTTTAATATCTTTCCTTCAAATAAAAGGTATGCCCGGTCGGTAATAGACAGTGTTTCCTGTACGTTATGGTCCGTTATAAGTATGCCTATATTCTTGTATTTCAGCTTAGATACGATCGCCTGGATGTCCTCCACAGCTATAGGGTCAATCCCCGCGAAGGGCTCATCCAGCAATATAAATTTGGGATCCACCGCCAATGCTCTCGCTATTTCAGTTCTCCGCCTTTCACCGCCGCTCAATACATCTCCGGGACTCTTTCGCACATGGGTCAGCCTGAATTCCTCCAATAGCGACTCCAGCTTCTCCTTTTGCTGCTCCCGGGATAGCTTCGTCATTTCCAGCACGGCAGATATATTGTCTTCCACTGAAAGCTTGCGGAAAACGGAGGCTTCCTGCGGGAGATACCCTATGCCCATCTGCGCCCGCTTATACATTGGCAAGTCAGTAATATTCCGTTCGTCGAGAAATACCTCCCCCTCATCAGGCTTCACCAACCCCACCACCATATAGAAGGACGTTGTTTTGCCCGCACCGTTCGGTCCCAATAGCCCCACTATCTCGCCCTGGTTCACCTCAAATGATACATGGTTCACCACGGTCCTCCTGCCGTATTTCTTGATCAAACCCTGGGTATGTATCTTCACTTCCTGCCTTTTGAACAAAAATAACAATCCTGCCCATTGCAGCGCCCTTTAAACTGTTAATGCTGAATCTTACAAATATCTATTCTATTTTTGCTCCCCTTATATGAAAGTAATAGAACGTCTTGCGCAGTCCACAGACACTATCATCTCTTTCGAGATCCTTCCGCCTACTAAAGGCAAGAGCATCGAGTCTATTTATAGTATTCTTGACCCCCTTATGGAGTTCAAGCCTGCTTTTGTCAATGTCACCTACCATCGAGCTGAGCAGGTGTATAAGAAGCGCAATGATGGCAGCTTCGAAAGGGTAGAGATCCGCAAGCGCCCGGGCACGGTCGGGATTTGCGCCGCCATAATGAACAAATACAACGTCGAGGCCATCCCTCACCTCATTTGTGGTGGTTTCAGCAAGGAGGAGACCGAGAACGCCCTTATTGACCTTCACTTCCTGGGTGTCAAAAACGTGCTTGTTCTTCGCGGAGATGCCGCTGCAAACGAAAAATTCTTTACTCCCCATCCCCTCGGCCACCGTTATGCAGAGGACCTGGTAAAGCAGGTTATTGGGCTAAACAAGGGTCATTATATCGAAGAAGACATAATGGAGGGCGTCAAAACAGATTTCTGTATAGGTGTCGCAGGCTACCCCGAAAAGCACTACGAGGCGCCAAATATAGATACCGATATCTACTATCTCCGCCGGAAGCTGGAGTTAGGCGCCGACTACGTAACCACCCAGATGTTCTTCAAGAATGACCATTACTACAACTTCCTGTCAAAATGCAAGGAGCACGACATAAATGTTCCTATCATCCCAGGCCTGAAACCCCTCACAGGAAAGCGTCAGCTCACCATGATCCCGTCTATTTTCAATGTAGAAGTGCCGGTCGAACTCACTACCGAGATGATGAAAGCAAAAACCGAGGCTGATGTGGAGAAAGTGGGGGAGGAGTGGCTCCTTGAGCAGTGCCGCGACCTCCTTAAGAATAAGGTCCCCGTCCTGCATTTCTACACGCTCGGCAAGCCGCACATAGTGTATAACGTATTAAAGAGATTGCTGTAAGTATTGCCTTTGTCCTGCCTGTAAATACTCTGAGAACACCGTTTCCAAAGTATCTGCAAAGGTCTTTCACCGGCTCTCCATTGGAGTTGCACCGGAGTTACTATGGAGTTACCACCCGATCGGGGCCCTATCGCCACCCCATCGCTAGCCTATCGATGCCCTATCGCTCCGGCGACCGCTAATGTGTAGAATCTCTTATTATGTCCCTGCTTCTTAGGATATCATGTAGCACATCCACCCTCATTTTAGCCCAATCCTTGCTGGTATCTCCCTCAGGCACGCTGAAGTTTTGGGCGAAGAAAAAAGGATAATTTCTTACGTCACTCTTGTTCATCGACTTTTTAGGCTCCTTCACCTGCACAATCTTTTCTGCAAAGCCTACGATCCAATAAATCATTGAGTCCTTATAACTCCCCGCCCCTGTCTTGTAGTACAACTTATAGTCCGGTGTCTGCTCCTGCAACATCATGCTCCGCACTATTCTCTGACTCCTTTCAGAAAATGGAAGCTCGTCGAAATATAGCTTTTTAACAAAGCCTAGCTGCTCATCGGCAGATATCTGTAAAGTATCGTTCAGCCAGAACATGTCCACCGCCGGTCCTATCCGCTGGTTTCCATAGCGAACGGTGTCAAGGTAGTGTTGCATGTAGTCTTTCCCTATCCTTCTCACCAGTTCCTGGTAGTAGCCCACGTTGCTTACCTTAAAGGCCTCTCTCATGCCCATGTCCTTACTCCAGAGCGGGCTCCAACGTACCACGCTGTCCCACTTAATAATATATTGTTCATCAGGTGCCGTGCTCGTTTCCAATGCTACCAATGAGGAAAATATCTTAAACGTAGACGCTGGAGTAAACCTCCTGATGCACCTTTCCTTGTTATGGTAAAAGATCTCTTCATGAGTATGATCCCGCATTATGAAACAGGCATTGCTTATCCCGTATTTGCTGAATACCTGATCCCAATCCTTCTCTTCATGTATCCGTTGCTCAGCGCAGGAGGATAATAATATAACTGCCAGTAATGCTAAAAGGCTATTGAAACGCATGGATAAGACTTGAAAATGCAGGTGCAAAGATAGGCCTTCCCTCTACAACAGCCGGGCTCAATATTTGTAAGATTATACTTGCACAAAGCGTATGAAGGACGAGGAACAAAACACCATTTACACAATAGGTCACTCTACCAGATCGCTGGAAGAATTTACTGCGATGCTCCATTCCTTCAGCGTTGCTCTCCTGGTGGATATCCGAAGCTACCCGGGATCAAGGAGATATCCTCATTTCAATAAAGACGCATTAGAAAAATCCATGCCGGCAATTGGCATCAGTTATCTCCACATGCCTGCCTTGGGAGGCAGAAGAACTCCGCGCCGTGATTCTTCAAACACAGCCTGGCGCAACAAGGCCTTCCAGGGTTATGCAGACTATATGGAAACCCCTGAATTTAAAGCTGCCATCGATGATTTGCAGGTTTTAGCCACTACACGGTCCGTAGCCTACATGTGTTCCGAAGCCGTCTGGTGGCGCTGTCACCGCGCCCTGGTGTCAGATTACCTGAAAGTAAAGGGCTGGAAGGTGCTCCATATCATGGACTTCAGCAAGGTCACCGAGCACCCGTACACGGCACCTGCCAAAGAAGTTCAGGGAAAGTTATTTTATGATTGATCTGTTCAAAGTCTGCTCCTCCTATAGCTTCTCCGGGAATAGTATTCATACACCAGGTTGCCCACAACACCTGAAAAGCCAATGATGGTTATGCCCAGCCTCGCTGCCTTGCTTGGGATGAACTCCTCAAAGAACAGTACGAACAAAAGGATAATAGCTGAAACAGACCATATGGCATTTACCCACCTTAGTCTCATGCTGTAAAGTGAGTTCTGGTGCCATTTGTAATATAGGTCATTCCCCGGGTCTTCCGTTACGAGCCATTTAAATATAGGTGCGGCTTCCTTGTAGTTTCTGAGCTTGTACTGCGCCATTCCCTTCAGATACAGAATGCCGCAATACCAGTCGTCATTCACCATAGGCGCATGGAGTCTGTCAGCTTCAAAGTCTATTACTGACAATGTGATATTAGCTTCATCTATTGCGTCATTATAGTGATCCCTTTGCAGCAGCGCATTTATATAATGCCAGTTTATCTCAGTAAAGTACTTTAATTCGGAAGGGCTGGCAAAGTGCTTCATACCCTCAAGTACTGACGCGTTGTTCCGATAAAAGTCAATAGCGAAATCCGGAGTGTCTTTAAACCCTGCCCTGAAGCTGGTATAGATTTGGTCTAACGTCTGTACGCTCATTTAGGTTTGATCCCTGCTAAGATATTGAAGCCATCATACAAATTCAATAGCATAGGCTAAAAGCCGGCACGCCAGTTACTCCCTACGAAGAACAATGGCTAAAAGCTGAAGGTCAGCAGCTAATCAAATGATTGGTTATTGGCCGCAGCTATCTTCACCATCCTTTCATAGTCCGTTGGGGAAAGATCGTGAAAGAAGTAGTGCACCGGGTTGATCTTCTGTTTATTCCTGATCACCTCGTAGTGGCAGTGGGGTCCAGTGCTCTTGCCAGAACTGCCTACCCAGCCTATTACCTGTCCGCGTTTCACCCGCTCACCATGTTTTGCCTTAATCCTGATCATATGGCCATATAAGGTCTCGTAGCCATACCCATGATTAATAACAACATGGTTGCCATAACCTCCGTCATCAAAGCTGGCGGACGCCACCACACCGTCGGCTGTGGCATATATCGGAGTGCCCATTGCTGCCGCAAAGTCAAGGCCGGTATGCATCTTTGGTGTTTTATAGATCGGATCGATCCTGTAGCCAAATCCCGAGGCTACGTGGTCCAGTCCTCTGTTCGATATAGGTTGTATCGCAGGAATAGAGGCAAGCATCTTCTCCTTGCTCTGCACCATCTTCTGCAGCGTGTCGAATGAGCCCTTCTGCACCTGTATCCGGTGTTTCAAAGAAACAACCTCTTTTTCCACTTCTTCCACCAGGTCAGTAGTGTTCCGGAACCTGTATTGTTCCCAGTCAATAGCGCTGTATTGCTTTCCCACCCTTATACTATCCGGGAGCGGGGCTGCCTCAAATATTGATCGGTAGATATTGTTGTCTCTATCCTCCAGTTCATTCACATTAGTGCTTAGCTGTTCTATCTGCTTTTGCAGTAATGAGTATTTTTCCCGCATCACGATCAGGTCCTGCCTCATTTGCTTTTCCTTTGGGGAGTCCAGGAACTTAAAAGCAATGGAAACGATGATCACAGCCGTTACTATCGCCCCGGAAACGAACATCATGATCCGGAGAATCCTGATGTGTAGCGGCACTTCCAGCTTCTCGAACCGTAACGTCTTCGTATTGTAAAAATATTTCTTGACCTTTTGCAGCTGGCAACTGATTTCGGCCAAAAATAGCGGTTACTACCTACATATCATATCGCTAACTCGCTCTGTTAAAAGGTTTAACAGTTTATGAGCGCGCTGAAAGCACCCCTCTTTTGCTATATTTGCCAACCCTTCAACAGAGGACGTTTTCATGCGTAGCATTTTCATTAAGGAGATTAACTCCTTTTTTAGTTCCATAGTGGGTTACGTTGCAATAATGGTGTTTCTCATCGCCTGTGGCCTTTTCCTGTGGATCCTTCCCGATTCAAGTATCCTGGTC
>CAMPJV010000092.1 GCA_946886975.1 uncultured Taibaiella sp.
GGGTTGTTCCTGTTGTTGCTATCGTCTTCTATGTACTAGGCAGCCTTGAGCTGATTGCTGAGGAAATAGAAGATCCTTTTGGCAAAGATTCAAACGATCTGCCCATGGAGAAAATGGCGGAGAACATAGGAAAGCATATACGAGAAATCCTCTGATTGGATTGGCGATGCCGCTTGAGGCACTTGCAAAGCGTCCGGTGGAAAAACTTTGCGTCGCCTCAAGCATGAGTATTTATGGAGAAGGTTTGTATCGACCTGCTACCGGAAATGCTGAAGCAGGAGTAAAAAGAAAGCTCGATCAGTTAAAAAAAAGGGACATGGGAGATGTTTAAACCTCAGCCGAGGTTAATGATCAGTTATTAGAGCGTGAAGCAGGCTTCCTTTTTGCCGGAGACGCTACTTTGCACCTCAAAATAGACTGATCGATGAAAACATATTCCAAGATAACCCTGCTCGGCATCATGCTGTGTTTCAGCCTACCTTCTTTAGCACAGAAACCTAAAACAGGCTGTATAGACGTAAACATACAAGGGCAGGCCGATGGCATAAAACTAGGTTTGAGTAAGCAAGGCCATATCATGTTCCAGGAAGGTGTGTTCCAGATGACATCTATGGAGCCTACTCCTATAGCTGTAAAGATGTCGCAGGGGATTTCCTATCAGCTCATTTTTGTGGGCAGCGAAAACTCCAACCGCATGATCATGGAACTATATGATGGCAAGGATAGTAAAATAGATGAGAAGGTGGAAAGGGGTTCTTCCAACAGCATAGTTTACACTTTTACCCCTTCTAAAACAGATATATACCTTGTCACTCTCATTCAGAAGCGCGCCACGAAGGACATGTGCGGATACTTTGGGGTAATGATGAAAAGTGCACGTCCGGTGGCATCTGCGAGACCAGTGCAACCTGGACAGCCACAACCTGCAGCACCTGTACCTGTACAGAAAAAAGCTCCCGCTAAAGTAGCAGCAACCCCTCCTCCGCCTCCGGCCAAAGCTGTTCCATCTATGGAAAACGGCTACAAGGATATGCCTGCTAATCAGCGCCCAAACCCAAACAGGACAAGAGCTACAAGGGAAGCGCAGCAAAATAAATACTAAGGCGGATTATATAGATTTGCCGGATGGACGTGAAGATCAACGCCACCTGGAAAGAAGCGCTTAAGGATCAATTTGAGCAACCTTACTTTCACCGGATAGTTGCCTACCTGAAGCAGGAGAAATGCCAGGGTAAGACGATCTATCCTGCCGGCCCAAATATATTCTCAGCATTCGATACTACGCCATTTGACAAGGTAAAGGTTGTGATACTGGGGCAAGATCCGTATCACAACCCTAACCAGGCGCACGGCCTCGCCTTCTCCGTTCAGTCGGGCATCCAGCCCCCACCCTCTCTGGTAAATATCTACAAGGAAATTATGCAGGACGTTGGCTGTGGCATCCCTACGCATGGCAACCTGGAAAAATGGGCCAAACAAGGAGTGTTGTTACTGAATGCAGCACTGACGGTGATCGCGCATAGCCCGATGTCTCACAGCAAGATTGGCTGGCATGAATTCACCAATGCTGTGATAAAAGCAGTAAGCGACAAGAAGGAGCATGTGGTCTTTATGCTCTGGGGGGCATTCGCAAAGAGCAAACAGGAATTGATAGATAACTCCAAACACTTAATTTTGACCGCAGCTCATCCGTCACCGCTGTCAGCGCACAACGGGTTTTTCGGCTGCCGCCATTTTAGCAAGGCCAATGAATGGCTTGTGGCGCAGGGCATAGAGCCAATCGACTGGTCAATAGAATGAGATTCATAAAGAAGTTAGCCGGACATATATTCTTCATTTACGCCATACTGCTGTTCGTGGTAACTATGCTGGTGGTGTTCATACCGGTCTGGATCACGTCCTTTTTCCCTGAACCCGGGAGAACCCGGATGCTGCATAGCATTTTCAGAACCTGGATGGGCGTGTACCTTCCCCTGGTGCTCTGCCCGGTGCACAGGAAAGGGAAGGAGCATTTCAAGAAAGGAGAGAATTATGTTGTGGTTGTGAACCATAACTCTCTTGCTGACATACCTGTATCCTCTCCATGGATACCCGGCGCTAACAAGACGCTGGCGAAGATGGAAATGGCTAAGATTCCTATCTTTGGAGTGATCTATAAGTCTGGATCAGTGCTGGTAGACCGGAAGAAAGAAGGGAGCCGCAGGGAGAGCTTTATGAGGATGCAGGAAATGCTGGACCTTGGCCTTCACCTTTGCCTTTATCCGGAAGGTACCCGAAACAAGACGGACAAACCCCTGCAGCCCTTTTACGACGGCGCCTTCAATGTAGCTATCAAGGCACAAAAACCTGTGATACCAGCCCTGATATTCAACACTAAAAAGATCTATCCAAATACCAGTACCACCTGGGCGGCCCCTATGCCGATCCATATCCACTTTCTTCAGCCGATAAGTACGGAAGGACTGACGCTTGCAGATACGGCACTATTGAAAGAGAGAGTATTTAATATTATGGAAGAGTATTATGTGGCTAACATGAACAAGTTATGACGTACAATCTGATCGGCACTGGCAACATGGCCTGGTTCCTTGCAGGAAGACTGAGAGACGCAGGCTTTGGATGCATGGGCGTTTATGGGAGAGATGCGGACAAAGCACAGGAACTGGCAGAACGCGCAGGCGGGCCAATAATAGAGTGGCTAGAGGATCTGAACGATGATGCTGACTGTACCATAGTGGCCGTGAGCGATCATTCCATTGCAGAAGTTGCTAATAGCCTCACTCTCACTAATAGTGTAGTGCTTCACAATGCAGGAGCAGTTCCGCTGGGGATTATCAACAATGAGCACAAGGCAGTGCTGTGGTTCATCTACTCTATTCTGAAAACGGAGCTTCCTGACCATAGGGCAATACCGGTAATGTGGGAGGCATCATCACCCAAAGCGGCTAATGTGGTGAAAGCTATTGGCGGGGCTGTATCGGATATAATGATGGAAGGGGGTGCAGGAAAGAGGCAGTGGCTTCACCTTTCGGCTGTATTTGCCAACAACTTCACTAATCATTTAGTCACTATTTGTGAGAAGATATGCCAGGAGCAGGGCCTTTCATTCAAGCTGATGATGCCCATTCTGCAGCAAACGCTATACAGGATCAACTATAAGTCACCTGCTGAGCTACAAACCGGGCCCGCAATAAGAAAGGACGGCACTACCATAGATAAACACATACAGCTATTAGCTCAACACCCTCAGTGGCAGCAGGTTTACCAATCTTTGACATCATCTATAGAAGATATGTATAACTCAGACCCTGAAGGAAAGGCATGAACTGTTACCTTTGCGGCAAATAAGGCTTACCAATAGATGTATACGATCAAGTTTAACTTTGAACAAAAAGGACTGGAGCCGGTAACCATAGAGAACGTGGAGGCCGGACAGAGCATACTGGAAGCGGCGCTGGAGAACAATATAGAATTGCACCATAACTGCGGAATGGTATGTGCCTGCAGCACGTGCCATCTGTACCTGGAGCAGGGCGAGGAATTCGTGCCGGAGATAACAGATAAAGAAGAAGATTTCATTGACAGAGCGAGGAATCCTAAGCTCAACTCAAGGCTGGGCTGCCAATGTATCCTGGATGAGGGCCAGTCGGGCACCATTGAAGTGACCATACCAGACCAGTCAGTAATACACGGAGATTAAAGGAAAAACGTTCTAATAACAAGCAACGACACTAACAACGAAACATGCACTACGAACCACCGATACACTGGAACGATCATGAAGATATTGCACTGAAGCTATACGAACGTTTTGGAGACGACTTCGGAGAAAGCCAGATTTATCGAGTACGCTTTACGGACCTGCTGGAGTGGGTGCTGGAAGTGCCTCATTTCGCGGGCAAGCGGGAGGAGAGCAATGAGGGTCACCTGGAAATGATACAGAGCGCCTGGGTGTATGAGTGGAGAGACAACCAGGACAAGTAAGTCCAGACATTTAAAGAGAAACGATGAAATATGCTGCGTTAATATTCTTTGCCCTGTTGCTGGTCTTCAGTGCATGCAAGAAAAGCGATGACTCCGGACAGACGCCGCCCCCTGCAGACAGCGCCTACTACTTCCAATTCAGTTTCCAAGACAGTGATTATCACCTCAAATCTATTCTTCCTGCGAGCGTGCCCTCCTATGCAAATGAGATAAGAGGGATACAGACACCGGGAGCAGCAGAAGTGCCGCTAATCATTCTATCACTTATCTGGCCGGCAAACCACGAGGTGACGGATGGTGATGTACTCGGCCTTGAGGGATAGACAATCTCTTTGGGGGCCAACTCGCGCATATCGTTTGTGAAAGAGGTGAATGGCACTATCTGGCATTCCGTAAGCGGGCAGGTGGCAATACATAAAGTGACCTTCATAGAAGGTCAGACCACAACCGGGGCCCTGGTACTGGTCCATGCTATCAGCGGTACCTGCATTGCAACAATGTCTGATGGGACGAACACAGAGAACCTGATGAACGGCTCCTTTAACCTGGCAGTTGGGGTACTGGCCAGGTAGAGAGGGCTCAAGAGGGGCGACTGTGAGGACGGTGTCGCTCTCAGATTGCAGCAACGAAAAGCCTATCGATTTTAGAGGAAAACAGACTTTACCTTTTTACAACTTTCGCTGTGTGCGTTATGCCTTCAGCGAGTACCGTAATGGTGTATAAACCAGCAGGAAGCGAACGCATATCGTGGAAGTACACGGTGCTGTTAGAAGTAGTGTAGGCCTTAGAAAGCAGCAGCTTTCCTGTCTCATCAGCCAATAATACCTCGACTACACCCTTTGGCTCCATTGGAAGCGTTATGGTTACGGTGCCTTCGGTGGGATTTGGGTAAAGCACAAATGTAGCCGATGAAGTCGCTGAAGGCTTAATCTTTACCGTCTTACTCATTGTTACGCTCCCTTCTATATCTACCATCCTCATGCGATAGTAAAGGTTACCAGATGTAGGGACTTCGTGGTCTGCATAGAAATAATCAGAAGCCACTCCCTTTGCGTTCACCTTTCCAACAGTCGCATAGGCCCTGCCGTCGATAGACCGCTCTATTTCAAAGTGGCTGGCGTCCTGCTCGCTCGCTGTTGTCCACCTTAGCAGAGGCGCTCCGTTCTTATAGCTCCCTTCAAAGTTTGTGAGGTTTACAGCAAGTGGAATGATATTCAGGCCGAACTGTCCTAACTGGGCTCCGACAGTACCGGTAGTAGCTGTATACCCGGCATATAATCTCTTGCTTGGAACAGTAGCGTTCCTGATAGTAAATCCCTGGTTAGTAGCTGTGTTGGCACAGCTGCCTTGTACCAGCAGGTTCAGTGTATTGTCGTAGTAGAACGGGGACTGCAGCATAAACTCCACCCAATCGCCAGTTACCAAAGCTGTGTAGACGCGGGTAGCTGCATAATAGACGGTATCAAGACCAGTGAAGAAAGTACTGGTACTGCCAAAGTCTGATATGCCAACATAACCCAGCGCAATACGAACATCAGGACTGGTGCGCACTTGTGTAGTTGCCGTGAACGTTGTGCCCACCTGGAAGAATACAGAGCTTATGTATCCTGATGGTGGAAGAACGGGAAAATCGGCTGGTGTGTAAATACCCTGGAGCTTGTTGCTGGAAGCTGAGTTGAAGGGAAAAGAGTTTCCGCCGGTTGGTGCTAAAGTAGATGTGTAGGCGGGTACCTGTGCAGTGGAAGACAACGAGCCGACCAGCAAAAGCAATATTGTAAAGGTTCTCTTCATTGTATTATGTTTTTGGCTGATTATCAATATGTCTTAAAGATAGCAATATCCTGATATAAGCGAAGCACGGAAGTGCAGCATACGCATCTGGACTGCCTGCAGCTTTACATACCTTTTTGTTTGCAGGAGGGCGGGCGGATATAACGCGAAAGGCTTGGCCTTAAGAAGCGGGTGCGGTCACTGAGTTGTTCCGGGAGATCGTTAAAATGCCAGAAAAGCTAGCCCTGATAGCTGTGAAACTCAGTGATGGTAAGGTAATATCCATCAGGATCTCTCAGGGAAAACTCCTTTTTGGTGGAGTTTGGGTTCACGTGAATATCCTCCTCAACAGGAAGACTCATTTGGGCAACGTTTTGTCGTATGGCTTCGAGGTTTTCTGTTCGGAAGTATAGGATGAGGCCATTGCCGCGGGGCGTCTGCGGGTCTGACATTGTGGGATGGTCGTGTGCGCCCCATTTGTGCAGGCACATTAAGATCTCAGCCTTCTCGGAGACCAGGATGTCGAACTCCTTTCCACCGTGCATGCTTTTACACCCGAGGACGGCTTGATACCATCTAGAGCTGGCTTCAACATCTTCTACTGCAATAATGGGATCCATCTGAGCCATGATATGAGGGAGTTTAGACGGTTAGTAGCGACTGTACAACAAATCCGGCCAGTCAAATTTACTGATTGAGCAAATGCAAAGTACATGTGTTGTGCCTCGCACCATCAACTGTTAAACGGCGATTTCATCCTTTACTTCAGACGGAGCGATAGGGCACCGATAGCCTGGCGACAGGGCAGCGATAGGCTGGCGATGGAGTGGAAACTCCCATGGTACTCCGGTGGTAGTCCGCTGTAGGTGGTGTGTATCTCCATTGCAGATAGTATGTAAAGCCTATGCAGAGCCTATGTAGATCCTATGATATTGCAGGTACTTGGCTGGTTATTTTAATATGAATGAGGGTGATGGAGATCTTTGTTTTGAGAAGCACATGGGGAGGGATTGCAGGTAAGGAAGACGCTTAGGCTTGTGGAACGGCCATATGAGAGTGCAGCGAAATATGATTAGAGTATTGTGGCCTCGACTCCTTCCGAGTCTTCTTAGTTCAATATAATCTTTGAATACCTTTCTTTCTGCAGATCATATTCGGCCTCGGTAATTACGCCGAGCTCCAGCAACTCTTTTGCTTCTTTAAGCTTTTCTATTGCCTCTGCCCGACTCAGAGGCTTGTCGTCTATACCTAACACTTCGCCTATAGCGATAGCATCCTCGTAATTCAAGATCGTTCGGTCACGATTGTAATCTGCCATCAGTGGATTTATACCATACACCAGGACCCGTGGCGGCTTACCAGATTTATTAGATTTCCTTTGCCTGATGGAGGTTATTATAAACAGATCCGCGGCAGCCCTACGATGAAGGAACTCAACACCATAAATAATTTCTTCGGTAAGGGAGTTTTTACCGCTGCAAATAGTGGAAAAACGCCGGCTTCCCTTATATGGTTTACCAATCCGCAAGGTGTCGCCCAACTTGATGTGCTGACCATTCGTGGATATGTATTCTATGATCTTCTCTGTCTCTAGTTCATCATAGATAAGTGCATTTCTAATGGGTCCACTGCTGACGACTGATTGTGCAAATGAATATAGCGGTGCTAACAGAACGAGTAGAATCGATTTCATGCAAAACGATGTTTCGGCAAAGTGTAGCAGTTTTTCATGGAGTCAGTGGCCGTTAGGCTTTTTATTCATAAAATAACCCATGCTCCAGTTTAAGGAGTTTCGGTGAACAAGACTGAACCTTTTGTGACTACTCTGCCAGGAACCTGTACTTGAAAGTATTAGGTGTAACCATCCACTCCACCTCAAGCGCGGACTGGTCTATCGAGATCACTTTGTAGTTGACAGTGTTGCCGTTTTGCATAAGCGTGATGTATTTCTGGTCGGGGGACACGTTCCAATTGAAATTAAGTTTCGCTGGAATACTGGGGTAACACAGCTTGGTGCCAAAATCCTGGTAGCCTGTACTTCCGTCACCAAAGATCATGTAATCATCCTTGGCACAATCCATTAAAGGTGTGGACTGACCGTTAACCCAGTAACTGTCCTGGTGCCATTTATGAGCCCTCAGCATAGTGTCAATGGTAGGTGAATCTTCACTTTTCTTACAGCCGGTAAATACAAAGGCTAATAGAGCTAGCGCGAGTAGCGTTTTCATATATATATGATTTTGACTCTAAAATAGCTCTCTTGGAATACAAAGTCAATAGGCCACAGCACTAAAAGTCCGCCATCCGATGTGGTGCCATGGCTTTCATCTATTGCCTTATTCGTGAGCGGCCAATGCTTTCAGTTAACTTGCAGTCCATGCCTTCGGGTTTTGTTTATACAACATCTCATTCGAGTGATACTCCCCTTAGTTACCTGAGCCCGGAGTCAGTGGTTCTGATCAGCGCAAGTGTGGCGGCGGAGCTCGGATGGAAAATCGTGTCTTTTTCTAACAATGCGCTGCTTGCGAATGCCGGCAACGAAGATGTGCTGGTCTGGGTGGAATGGGAGAAGGTGATGATCAGCAGTAAGACGGCTGACGACCGTGCGCATGACTGGGGAAAGAACCGGAAGAATGTCAATGCGTTTGAGCAACGATTCAACGAACTGCGATCCGGTGCGGATGAATATGCAGTAGTGGAAGCATTTGAGTCTTTCAGGAACAGCCACCCCACTCTATATGACGAGCACAACACAGGAGCCCGGGGGTTCCTGACCAAGAAGCCGGAAAACTCCAAGGGTTTTTTGTTCAGAAAGGGATTTGTGATCACGCCATTGCTGATCACAATCAATTTTCTTGTATTTCTTGGAATGGTTCTGACGGGAGCTGACATTGTTGATCCGACATCCTCTCATGTGTTCCGTTGGGGAGGTAATTTAGGGCCGGTGACCATTGAAGGCCAGTGGTGGCGGCTTATAACGAGTCAGTTCGTGCACATTGGTATCATTCACCTGCTTACGAATATGGTAGCCTTGCTGTTTGTCGGCATGACGCTGGAACCCTTATTTGGAAAAGCGAGGTTTCTTACCGCTTACCTGCTGACTGGTGTCTGCGGAAACCTGCTGAGTCTGTACATGCATCCGGATGGGCTTAGCGCAGG
>CAMPJV010000093.1 GCA_946886975.1 uncultured Taibaiella sp.
TTTATATGTTGTGCAAGGATATGTTCATGCATACTTCAGGTTATGGCAAATGGATATGCAGACGCGGGCTGCAGCTGGAAGGGTGGGAGAGGTCATAGGTGAAAAGTGGGTGACGGATCCGTATTCAGGCGAGAAAAAGAATGCTATCCTTGAATTCGACCGTGCCCAGAGAAGAAAGGGGATGGTTTATGCTGCAGAGAACAGTCTTAAGGCCATGGAAGCTGACCAGAGAACAAAGATCATGCTGGATGCATATACCTCAGGCATTAATAACTATATAGCCTCGCTCAGCGCCCGTCAACTTCCCTTAGAGTATAAGCTTATAGGATTTGTTCCTGAAGAATGGACTAATCTGAAGTCAGCTTTGCTTCTAAAGTACATGGCAGATGACCTGACCGGATATACCGAAGACATTCCCCTTAGCCTCCTCCGTGAGCACCTTTCTAAAGAAGAATTCAATTATCTGTTTCCGCCCCGGATAACCGGTAGCGCACCTGTGATCCCTCAAGGCACTAAGTTCAGTGCCGGATCGTTGCAAGTTCCCGATCCTCCCGGCGACAGTGTATGGGCCCAATTTCCTTCCGGCTCTTTTAAAGGACCTAAGGAGATTAGTTCATCGAATAGCCCGAATTACCTTGCTCCGCAAGCAGAAGACATGGAGGAACCTTCCGGCATAGGAAGTAACAGCTGGGCGATTAGCGGTGCACATACTACAAGCGGCGCACCCATTTTGTGCAACGATCCGCATCTTGGCCTCAATCTCCCATCCTTGTGGTTTGAAATACAACTTCAGGCACCCGGTGTGAATTCTTACGGGGTTTCATTGCCTGGAGCGCCTGGTATAATCATCGGCTTTAATGATAGTCTTTCGTGGGGATTTACTAATAACTACCGTGACGTAAAGGACTTCTATGAAATTGAGGAAATTGATAAGGATTTTTATCGTTTCGATGGTAAGCCTCAGTCATACCATAAGCGTCCGGAGGTAATACAGATAAAGGGTAAGCCTGATTTTGTTGATACGATCAACTATACCGTTCATGGACCAGTAATGTATGATGAGGATTTTCCCGACCCGGCGCGAACAATGGCGCGCCTTGCGATGTGTTGGATGGCGCATCGTGGAACCAACGAACTGCTTTCTGTTTATCTGCTGAACAGGGCTAAGAACTACATAGAGTTTACGGAAGCGATACTGCATTTTGAGTGCCCGGCTCAGAACGTCGTTTATGCAGATAGGGCGGGCAACATTGCCATGTGGGGACAAGGACAGTTCATCAATAAGTGGAAAGACCAGGGGCGATACGTAATGAAGGGAAATAGTAGCGCGACATTGTGGGGTGAAGATATACCGATGACGGAAAACCCAAATGTGCTTAATCCCGAACAGGGCTATCTCGCCTCAGCAAACCAGGTGACGACAGACTCCACTTACCCTTACTGGTACAACGGCTACTTTTATGATTTTCGAGCATGGAGGGTGAACGAGACTCTAAGAGGTGTAGGCGTCGCCAGTGCGCCGAAAATGTTCGCAGTACAAAATGAAACATTTAGTCGACTGGCAGCTAATACACTGCCCACCATGCTTACCAGCCTGGATGTTACGGATAAGCATACAAAAGGCCTTGGTGCATGGGACTACAGGCTCTCCCCTGACGCACCAAGTGCGTCGCTCTTTCAGGTCTGGTGGGAGACGTTTTATGCACAGGTGTGGGCAGATTTGTACAAAGCATCTGGTAGCCTTTTGCGTCCATCGGTTGAAAGAACAATGCAACTACTTCAATCTGATACGACCAGGTTCAGGCAGGTGCTGGCAAGTTCTTATAAACTGGCGCTTGATAGCCTTTCAGGAATTGGCACGGCAAATGATGCAGCCGAGTGGTATAAGGTAAAGAATACTACGTTGACTCACCTTGCAAAGATTCCGGCGTTCGGCTATAAGCAACTTAAGATCGGCGGCTGGGGGAATACTATTAATGCGGCGAAGACCACGCACGGACCCTCATGGAGAATGGTTGTAGAGATGCGAAGGGACTCCATAAAAGCTTTTGGTGTTTATCCTGGTGGACAATCGGGCAACCCCGGTAGTCAATACTATGGAACCTTTGTAAATAGTTGGGTCGAAGGGGGGTACTATCCCATATTATTTATGTCGCTTCAGGACCAGCAATCCGCAGAGTCTGTGAGGTATAAGTGGACCATTCAACCATGATCTATATGCGCTTGTTAGTTACCATCATAATTATCGCAATGCTGTCAGGTATATCTGAGTATTTCTTCCCCTGGTGGACAGTTGCTATTGTAGCTTTTGTTGCAACAGCCGCGGCCGGTCTTCCTTCTGGCAGGGCCTTTCTTGCAGGCTTCTTGGGTGTTATGTTGTTGTGGCTTACGATCTCGCTGATAATAGACTTTAGGAATGATCATATACTTTCAGGTAGAATGGCTGAGCTGTTTCAGTTACCACATTCTGCTATTTTTATCCTCCTGTCCGCAGTCGTGGGTGGACTTGTAGGAGGGTTAGCGGGATGGAGTGGTGCTGTGGTGCGAAAGAATGTAATCTCATGAGCATTCTTACCTTTGTCATCGATTCATGCCAATACGTGTCCAAAGACTTATAGCGTTTCTATCTGTGCTGCTGTTTGCTGCTAAGCTGATTGCCTGGTACCTCACTAATTCTGTTGCTATTCTTACTGATGCGCTTGAAAGTACTGTTAACGTTATTACTGGCTTTATAGGTTTATATAGCGTCACATTAGCAGCCAAGCCCAGGGATTTAAACCATCCATTTGGCCACGGCAAGGCCGAATTTGTTTCGGCAGCCATTGAAGGTTCGCTCATTTTTATCGCTGGTCTCATGATCATCTATGAGGCTGTTGATAAGCTTATATATCCTAAGCCGCTGCAGGAACTGAGCTCCGGTATTCTCATTACAGCTGTCGCGGGTGCGATCAATTTTGTTGCGGGTAACTATGCGCAACGGCAGGGAAAAAAGCATAAATCGCTGACTATCGAAGCTGCCGGGAGGCATATCAAGGCAGACGCGTATTCAACCCTTGGTATCCTGATCGGCCTTGGGTTGTTGATCATTACCGGTTGGCAGTGGCTGGACAGTGTTTTAGCATTAATGTTTGCAGTGTTTATCATCGTTACCGGGTATAAGGTTGTTCGCAAATCCCTGGCTGGCATTATGGACGAAGCTGATGAATCTTTACTGACCGACGTTATAAGCTTTATTCAAAATAACAGACGAACCCAGTGGATCGACATGCACAATATGAGGGTTATCCAATATGGAAATCTCATGCATGTTGATGCTCACATGACTTTACCCTGGTACTATCGTGTGGCTGATGGAGAGAAGGAGATTCATATACTTGAGGATATGATCGGCGATCATTTTGGTAACAAGATTGAGATATTCGTGCATATTGATGCCTGCGCACCCTATTCATGCAAGCTCTGTGCACTTGATAATTGCCCGGTACGCCAGGAAGCATTTAAGGCCCAGCTCATCTGGAGCAAAGACAATGTATGGGTAGACAGCAAGCACGGGAAAACTGATCATTCGGTCATCTCATAATCAGATTAGCGTTCCTTCGTTCCCTCTCTCATATCCCTCATCCACCAGCCAGTTCCGGCTATCTGCTGCTTCGGTAGCAAGTACATCACAGCGGTTATTAAATGGATTGTCCGCATGGCCCTTCACCCAGATGAATCTCACACGATGCTTCTTCGCAAGATTGGCGAACTGCATCCACAGATCGGCATTCTTTTTGCCTTTAAAGCCAGTCTTTAACCAGCCATTCAGCCATCCCTTCTCTACAGCATTTACCACATAGGCTGAATCACTATAAACAACTACGTCCACGCCTTCTCTTTTAAGCTGCTGTAACGCTACTACCACAGCCATCAATTCCATCCTGTTATTTGTGGTCATCCTGAATCCCTGCGACAGCTCTTTATAAGCATCGCCCCATTTTAGAATGACCCCATATCCGCCAGGGCCGGGGTTCCCTCGCGCCGACCCATCAGTGTAGACAATTAAGTGTTTAGACATCGGTCTGGTGCTATCCTCTTATATTTGCCACCAAAAGTAGACTGTTGGAAGGCAAAATAAAAGTGGGCGCGGTAAGTTATCTTAATACAAAACCGTTGCTGTACGGCATTGAGCGAAGCGAGGTCATGAAAGATATTGAGATGTCGGTGAATTATCCTGCTGAAGTGGCCCGGCAGCTAAAGGAAGGATCAATAGATATGGCGCTTATGCCCGTTGCAGCAATGCCGGATATCCCGGGCTCCAGGATTGTAAGCGACTACGGTATTGCTGCTGATGGCGATGTTGCCTCGGTTTGCATCTTCAGCCAGGTGCCAATGGAGCGGATTGACAGCGTTTACCTTGATTACCAGTCCAGGACGTCAGTACGGCTTGCACAGTTGCTTCTAAACAGGTACTGGAAAAAAAATGTAGTGCTTAAGCCAGCTACGGAACACTACATCCAGCACATCACTGGCACCACCGCCGGAGTCATTATCGGAGACAGGGCATTACAACAGATATCTAATTTTGAATACATCTACGACCTTTCAGCTGCCTGGAAAGCCTTTACAGGTCTGCCTTTTATTTTTGCAGCCTGGATTGCCAATAAGGACCTTCCAGCTGACTTTGTAGCAGCTTTCAATAAAGCCAATGCGGAAGGACTGAAACACTTCGATGAAGTGGTTGCAGCCAATCCTTTTCCTTACTATGACCTGCAGAAATACTACACTGAAAATATGCACTATCTGCTGGACGATCAGACCAGGAGAGGACTTGACCTCTTCCTGAAAATGATTACTGAGTAGAGCTTAGTTTGAGTACCTAGTCAACGACTACCGCCGTTCCGGACGTGCTCACCATGAGCATGCTGCCGGACCCACCGATCACTTCGTAGTCCACATCAATGCCAACGATGGCGTTAGCGCCCATGCTTGCTGCCCGGTCAGACATTTCTCTCATAGATGTGTCTCTTGCTTCCTGTAGAACCTGTTCATAAGATCCTGCGCGCCCGCCCACTATGTCACGTATAGAGCCCAGGATGTCTTTCAGAATGTTAGCTCCTATAATTGTCTCTCCAAATACAACTCCTTTATATTCTCTTATCGTTCTCCCTTCAATTGAAGGTGTTGTAGTGTGAATCATCTGCATTTTTGTTTAAAGTTAGTTGATACCTACATAATGACAGCAGATATATGTATTGCGCATTATTGAATACCTCACAGCTATCTTTGCACGTCAAGCAGATTCACGATGAGCAAACATATTACTTTGGTAGAATGCCCAAGAGATGCCATGCAGGGATGGAAGACCTTCATTCCCACAGATCAGAAAGTCGAATACCTAAATAGTCTTCTGAAGGTTGGTTTCGATGTGCTCGACTTTGGTTCTTTTGTTTCGGCAAAGGCTATTCCTCAGCTGGCTGATACGAAAGATGTGATTCCTCAGCTTGACTTAAGCGGTACGTCCACCAAACTTCTGGCGATTATTGCAAATACCCGTGGAGCAGAAGATGCCGTGCAGTACGATGAAGTAACCTATCTGGGATTCCCTTTTTCCATTTCAGAAACCTTCCAGCTCAGGAACACCAACAAGACTATAAAAGAGTCCCTGCAGCAGGTTGAGGAGATACAAGCCCTGTGTGTCAGAAAAAACAAAGAGCTGGTCGTTTATATTTCCATGGGGTTTGGCAATCCGTATGGAGATGAGTATAGTGCAGAAGTGGCAATTGAATTGGTAGATAAGCTCTCCAGTTTTTGTATAAGAACCATTGCGATGTCAGAAAACGTTGGTGTAGCCCGGCCCGATACAATTGAGTATATATTCAGGAGCCTGGTGCCGGCATTTCCTGATGTGTCGATAGGTGCCCATTTTCATAGTACCACGCAGACTTGGGAGGAGAAAATTGAAACCGCCTACAGGAATGGCTGCACTCGATTCGATAGTGCAATGAATGGAATAGGTGGTTGCCCTATGGCAGAGGATGAGCTGGTTGGAAACATTGCCACCGAGAACCTTATCGGCTGGTGTGATCTGAATAATATTCCGTTGCAGATAAATCGGGACGCATTCAGGGAATCACTTGCGTTAGCTGCCAGGATATTCATTCAGCATTAGCAAGCAACCCTGTACACTGTACCCTTTCGATTATCAATAATTACATTATTAGTACCTTGCGCGGGATAACCTGACGCCTCATACCTTAATTAGAGATCATGTCTGTACATAATGATATAAAGCGTGTTACTGCCCATACCCTGCAGTGGATGAAACAGAACGGGGAGAAGATTAGCATGCTTACCGCCTATGATTTCTCTATGGCGCGGGTGTTTGACGATGCTGGCATTGATGTATTGCTTGTAGGCGATAGCGCGTCCAACGTGATGGCAGGCCATGAAACTACTCTGCCCATTACGCTCGATCAGATGATCTATCATGCTTCCTCTGTGGTGCGTGCCATTAAGCGCTGCATGGTAGTTGTCGATCTGCCATTCGGGAGCTATCAGGGCAATAGCAAGGAAGCCCTCATTTCTGCTATCCGCATCATGAAGGAAACCGGAGCTCACGCTATCAAGCTTGAGGGTGGAGAAGAGGTAGCCGACAGTATCAAGCGTATCATTAGTGCTGGTGTTCCGGTCATGGGTCACCTGGGCCTGACTCCGCAATCCATTAATAAGTTCGGCACCTATGCGGTGCGGGCAAAGGAAGAGGCAGAGGCTGAAACACTTGTGAAGAATGCACACGCACTCGAAGACGCTGGCTGCTTTGCCATAGTACTGGAGAAAATACCTGCAGCCCTAGGCCAGAAGGTAGCGGAAGCTCTGAAAATACCGATCATTGGCATAGGAGCAGGTATGCATGTAGACGGCCAGGTGCTGGTGATGCATGACATGCTCGGCATCACCAAGGACTTCTCTCCAAGATTCCTTCGCAGATACCTTAATCTTTATGACGATATCAAGTCTGCCACTCAGAAGTACATCGAAGATGTAAAGAGCAGGGATTTCCCGAATGATAAGGAGCAGTATTGATCAACTGTAAATATCTTAGATCATGGTCAATGAACAAGCCTGGAAAGAGCTGAAGCAGGAACTGGACAATAAAGGTGTTACGCTGGTTGCAGTGTCAAAGACCAAGCCTGTCGGGGATATCAAAGCTCTTTACAATCTCGGCCAGCGCGACTTCGGCGAGAACTATGTGCAGGAGCTGGTAGACAAGCAGGAGCAGCTTCCTGAAGATATTCACTGGCACTACATAGGTCACCTTCAGACTAACAAGGTAAAACAGATTGCCCCCTTCGTCCAGCTCATACATGCGGTGGACAGCTTTAAGCTGCTGCAGGAGATCAACAAACAGGCAGAAAGGAACAACCGGATCATAGACGTGCTCCTTCAAATGCATATAGCTGATGAAGAGACTAAGTTTGGCATGGACGAGAAAGAGCTGCTGGACTTTCTGGAATACTATGACGCCCAGAAGAACGACCTCTCAAATGTGCTTATCCGTGGCGTTATGGGTATGGCAAGTTTCACAGAAGATGCGGAGCAGGTACGGTCGGAGTTCAAAAGACTATATGCTTTCTTCGATAACCGGAAGCGTTCCAACTTCCTTTTCCAGGACAGCTTTTCTATCTGCTCTATGGGTATGAGTGGCGATTACAGGATCGCGATAGAGGAGGGAAGTACCATGGTAAGGATTGGCAGCCTGCTGTTTGGAGCTCGTTAATGCCGCTGCAGCCACTTAAAGCCAAAGGCGGTAAAGACACATATGCCACCGATTATCCACCACAACACAGAGAACCCATAATGGTCAGCTATCTGGGCGCCGGTTCCCGGTCCCAGAACCTGAGCTATCGACCACGCCACGGTGTACAGTCCTGCATACTGCCCTCTGTTCTCATTTACCGTCCTGCCCACCCAATAGGTATTCATAAACGGCATGCTCAGCATCTCTCCCATTGTCATGAGCAACATTGACCCGATGGCCAGCAGAGCCGCCCCGGGAAAGATATTGAATACAAGGAAAGATAAGGCTATCATCAGTACTCCCACGAAGATATAGTCGAGTATATGCTTCCGGCCTTCCAGTTTATGCACCAGCACCATTTCGAATGCAGCGATCAGCAGTCCGTTCATGGCCATCGTTATGCCGATGAACGACTCGTCCAGGTGCAGCTTCGTTTTGTAGAAGAGGGGTAGGGTTGAAAATAACTGGAAAAACACATAGGCGAATAGTATCGTCAATACAAAGAAAACCATGTATGGCTTGTCCTTATACGCTGATCGCACGTTCAGGCTAGGGGGCTCTTCCACTTTGGTGCCTGTCGCTTTGTTTTTTGATGGGGCCAGGAAGAACCACAGCACGAAGGCGGCGCCTATGTTCGTAAAGCCGTCTATCCAGAACAGCAGCTCATAGTTCTTAGCGGCTATGAATCCGCCCAGCGCACCGCCAAATGCCCACCCCAGGTTAATGGCCAGCCTGTTGAGCGAGAAAGAGCGCGTCCGATTATCTTCTTTGCTGAAATGCGCTATTGCAGCCGAATTGGCGGGACGGAACATATCATTCACCAGGCTGAGCAGAAAGGCAAATATGCATATGAGCGTGTAGCTCTTCATCTGCCCCAGTATCATGAACATGATACCGCCGCCGCTCAACGTCACGATCTGAATATAATAGAACCCAAACCTGTCTATCAGCTTCCCGCCTATCAGTCCTCCTGCCACCGCCCCTGCTCCAAACAATGCCATCACCCAACCCGCCTGCGTAATGCTATATCCCAGGTTTTGGGTAATATACAGGGTCATAAAA
>CAMPJV010000094.1 GCA_946886975.1 uncultured Taibaiella sp.
GACCAAAGGCATATTCCAGAGCCTTCAGGAATACCTCCCGGTGATAAAGGAACAGTGCCGTATATATTGGTATGAGAAACAGCGCAAATACCGTCCCGAGGGTTGCGTTGAATGCGCTGTTCAGCAGCGCTCCGATCTTGTCCCCGCTGTTGAATATGGCATTTCGCACCCACTCCTCCTGCATTTCAGCTGATATCGAAAATGTATCAGCAAACTTATGCTGCAGTTCAGTTAATGCAGGAGCAAGCTTCTTCATCAATGCTGGGAGATCATTCCTGAGCAGCTCGATCTGCCATCCCAGTAAGGAGACTAAAGCACCGAGTAAGGTCGCCACAATTAGAAGACATAGTGTAATTGCAACCGATCGTCCTAGTCCCTTCTTCTCCATCATCAGGCACAGCGGGTACATCACGAAAGCGATAAGTAACCCGAAAAGCATGGGTATGAACAGGACCGCTCCGAAATAAAGTAGCAGCGCGGCGATTGCAATGATCGCAAGCCATTTCAGGACGATATTGCTTGAGACTACACTCATAACGGGTTTGGTATCATCACAATCGCAAAGCGACCGCATTTAAACCTATTCAGCAATGACCTATATCAGAATATGTAATGATACCCGTCACGGTCGATTTCTCGTGATCAATGTGATCTGAGCGCATGACCTGGGTCATTCTTGAAACATGAAATGTTTATTTACTTTATCCTTTCTTTGAATGAATAATAGATTGCCCCATTGTCCAAGCCCTTAATGGGTTTATTGCATCTTACTTATTGGTTCTAATCTTCCTGAGGTAATCCACAATATGACAGACCATACCAGGCTCGCGCTAATAAGGATTCTTCACACCATTGTTTGGGTGTTCTTCAACATTGTAATCCTTTACCTGTTGTATGCGGTTGTAATCGGGAGCATTGATAGGTGGGTTTGGATATGTCTTGGCTTGATAGCTGCGGAAGGTGTCGTGCTTTTGCTCTTCAGAAATATCTGTCCTGTCACGCTAATAGCGAGAAGATTTTCTAATTCCGACCGGGCAAACTTTGATATCTGCCTGCCGGAGTGGCTTGCACGGAACAATAAGCAGATCTACACCGTCCTCGTCCTTATCGCCATTGTCCTGTTGATTTTTCGCCTGCTTTCCAGCTAATGTATATTTAATATGAAAATCCTGATTGGATGAGAAACATGGATTCGATTAACCGTTTCGCGCGGATAGCAGCAGGTTCAATGTCAATCCTGACCATTGTCACCTTTGTTGTTGCCTATTTTACGCCCCCTTTGTCGGGTCCCTTTTGCACCTCCGGGTGTTATGACTATCCCTATTCCAATGTCGCATCAAGGTTTCCGAGAGACTATTACTGGATGTTTCTGGCAATCCTTATAAGTGTGAACTTTATTGTGCTTTTAGTAGCTATTCATTACACTTCTCCAGAAGGGAAAATGCCATATAGCCACCTGGCGCTCATATTTGGTGTAATGTCCTCAGGAATTCTGATCGTTAATTATTTTGTACAACTTGCTGCAATTCAGCCTGCACTATTAAAAGGGGAAACTGAAGGCATCGCGATCCTGACCCAATATAATCCCCACGGGCTCTTCATCGTCCTGGAAGAGGCGGGGTTCCTTTTCATGAGCCTGAGCCTTTTTTGCCTTGCCCCCGTTTTTGGAGGACGTGGTAAAGCAGGAAGTTGGATACAGCGGGTGGTCATCGTGAGTTTTTTTTCTTCGATTATCTGCGCCGTCATTGTTACAGTTACGCTGGGGCACGAACGGGAGTACGTTCTTGAGATCGCTCTGATATCCATAAACTGGCTGGAACTAGTTGTAACAGGTATTCTTCTGGTGCTATTCTATAGGAGGCCCGTTATGCCGCTGCCGGCTAACAGACTTTGCTCGCCCCAATTGCCTGAATCTATATAATTAATTAATTTACCCGCCATGAGTCACATCTCGCAGCAAGAAACACTTGAACGCTTTTTTAAGAGCTATGAAGAAGGTTTTAATCGGGCACTCACAGACAACGCTCCCGACATCATGGCAAGCGCAGCGGCTTTTGCAGATTGCTTTGTAGCTGCCAGTCCTGCCGGAGTGCAGTGTGGTAAGAATGATGCTCAATTCCTGGCGGTAATACCTCAGGGCTACGAATTCTACAGATCGATCGGAATTACTTCCATGAGTATTGTTTCTCTGAAGACGACTTTCATAGATAGTCTTCACGCAATGGTGACAGTTACTTGGCGATCTGATTATATCAATAGGAGTGGTGTGGAAGGCAGCATCATCTTTGATGTCACTTATATTTTGCAGATGATTGGTGGTTCTTTCAGGATTTTCGCATGGATTACAGGTGATGAACAGGCAGAACTGAAGGCGCATGGACTTGTCTAGATGCAGATAACAGTGTGTGCCATTTATGCGCGAAAGACCGATGTTTTCTTTATTGGGCCTGTAGTCAAATCGATCAGTCAGCAACTGGTGTATTGTGCTCACCCCCTCTGCGCTTGATCCATTTCACAACCTCGTACCAGATAACAGAGAGAAATCCGACGAAAAGGCTAAGCAGCAACTGGGACGCGTCCGGCTGTATAAACCCGAATAGTTCCCGGAGAAAAGGAATATAGAGTAGCAGCCCGGAAATGAGTAGTGTCACCACAATGATCAGAGGAACCAGGTTATTCTTATACCTCAAGGTTTGCAGTATAGAGTAATAAAAAGATCGATTAACAAGGGTGAGAAATATATTGGACGAGATGAGCGAAATGAAAACCATAGTGCGGGTGCCATCTTCAGTATAGCCTTGTCCAACGGCGTATTGGTAAACCAGCAGACTTCCTGTTGCGATAGCTAATCCCTGAACGATACTGGTCGTTAGTTCCTTCACGTTAAAGAAGGTTTTTCTGAAAGGTCTTGGTGGCAGCTGCATGGCATTCTGCTCAATGGGTTCGTTTTCGTATATAAGAGAGCAGGTAGGTCCCATGATCAGTTCCAGAAAGATCACATGAACGGGAGAGAAGATATTCGGGTATATCCATCCGAGCAACAGTGGGATCAGCACCGTAAGGATGATTGGGATATGTATCGAGATGATGTACTGAATTGCCTTCTTGAGGTTCGAATATATCTTCCTGCCCATAGCAACAGCATCCACCATCTTTGACAGATCGTCTTCCAGCAGGATCAGGGATGCGGCCTCCCGCGCTATCTCCGTCCCCTTTTTTCCCATTGCAATGCCAATATGCGCAGCCTTTAGTGCGGGGCCATCGTTCACGCCGTCACCTGTCATCGCTACGATCTCATTGTTTCCTTTCAGCGCATTGATTACTGCTAGCTTTGATTCAGGGAATACCCTGCTGAATATATTGACTGCAGACACTTCTCTTTGTAATTCAGAAGGTGTCAGTTTCATCAGCGCTTCTCCGGTAAGGTGGTTTTCATAGGCGCGAAACCCTATCTGCCTGGCAAGTGCAGTGGTGGTGGCTGCGTTATCTCCGGTAATGATCTTAACTGAAATGCCTGCCTGGTAAAACGCTTTTAATACCTCAGGGATATTTTCCTTGGGCGGGTCATAGAAAGCTAATATGCCTTTCAGAACAAACTTGACATCCTGTTGTGATTCGGGATAGCTGTCCCCCTCTAAAACACCTGCCCCAACCCCAAGTATCCTGTATCCTTTGGAGGAAAGGGAATCCATAGCACCTCTGACTAGCCTTTCTTCTGCTTCGTTCAGTTGTGATACATCGATAAGTGCTTCAGGAGCGCCCTTTGCAGCGATGATCCTCTCGCCGGACGTGTTTTTGAATACATGCGTCATCATGGGCGGGGTGCCTCCAAGAGGGTACTCATGAACCATCTTGAACAGAGTTCTCTCGTCTGGGTGTACTGCAGAGGTGTACAACCGGCCAATAGCTATCTCCATAGGATCATAAGGTATGGGCTCACTCGCCCACATGGAATAGCGTATCAGTTCCTTAACGGTTTCATCCGGTTCAGTTGCAGGGTCAAAGAATTGGTCGGATGCGAGCACGTACAGCTTCGCCAGGCTCATCCGGTTTTCCGTCAGGGTTCCGGTCTTATCAGTGCATATGACGGTTGCGCTTCCCAGAGTTTCCACCGTCTTCATTTGCTTAACTATGAGCCCCATTTTCATTAGCCTCCAGGATCCGAGCGCCATAAATGTGGTAAAAGCCACGGGTATCTCTTCCGGAAGAATACTCATGGCCAGGGTCAGTGCCTTTAGCAGACTGTCCGCCACGTCCCTTGTGCCCATGTAGTTAATCACCCAGACGATCAGGAAAACAATGGCCCCTGCTACAACCATCTTCTGAACAAAATTGTTGATCTGTCGTTCAAGCGGCGTCTTTTCCGAAATGATTTTGGTTACACTTTCACCGATCTTCCCTAACCGGGTTTCATTGCCAATGGCAGTAACCACAGCAACCGCCAGGCCGTTGCTAACAATAGTCCCCTGGTAAACAGCTCTATCATCACTTATTTTTTCACTCTTATATCGTGTAAGGGATTCCCCGGTGATCACTGATTCATTTACCGAAAAGTCGTTCGCCTGGACTATTGTACCGTCAGCCGGTATCAGGTTTCCCTCTTCAACGATGAAACTGTCGCCAATAACCAGGTCTTCTGTCGCAATGCTTATGATCTTTCCGTTGCGGAAGACCTTGCATGCCGGCTGCGTAAGGTCTTTTATTTTCTTCAGGGCGTTGTTGCTCCTGGTTTCCTGGTAAAGAGAAATGGCAGAAACCAATACGATAGCGAATGACATAAAAATGCCATCCCCCGTATTGCCGGTAACAAAATAAATGGTAGCAGTAACAAGCAACAGGATGAGCATGGGTTCTCCGGCCAGTTTGCCGGATATATCCAGCAGCCAGTTTTTCCTTTTCACCAAAAGCTTGTTCGCTCCATAGCGCTGCCGTGACTCAGCCACTTCTTCATCGGTTAAACCGAGGATCGTCACATCTTCGGATATCATAGCTGCGCTTTGTTCACTGGATTCCCTAATTGATCAACAAAATATCACTTTTAATTCGTCAGCAGTGGTGACGGCGAGAAAGAAGCCGTATGATTAAGATCAGCTACGGATTTGACCGCGGTCAACCAAATAATGAGAACTATAGTGTTACTTTGAACATTGACAAGCAAGAGGCATAAGTATCCATTTAGTTATCATCTTAAAACGGTATATCATGACCTTTACATTTCAAACGGAGCGCGACAGGATTTATAAGATGGCCGAATACGCCGTGACGGCGCTTGTACTGATATTCGGACTGAATTACCTGAAACAGATTGTTGCCATGGTCCTTATGGAGCTGTATAAGATATTTGTCCAGCGTGGTCCGGTCGCAATCTAGGAAGGGGACAACTGGTTGCACCATCGGCAGGACTGTATAGATGGATATTAAGATAATTGATAACAATCACTTTTATCCTTTACATGTTTAGATAGCTTTGCTAAAAAAGAGGATATGGCAGAACCCAGCGCTATCCTGAGCTTTGCACGGCAACAATGCCCTGCTTGCAGGAGGAGCTTCGTTTTTGAGAGGAAAAGCGTGTTTCCATTGACCAAATGTCTTGACATGCACGACAAATGCCCTGCGTGTGGACAGAAACTTTTGATAGAGCGTAATAATGGAGGAGGTATCAACTACGCGCTGACAATGATCCTGTTTTTCCTGAATATCTTATGGTATTGGCCCTTATTCGGCCTTTCCTATACCGACAACAGTTTCTTCTACTTCCTGTTTTCCAGCATCCTTGTAGTGGTCGTAGCGCAGCCATGGCTGATGCGATACTCCAGAATAATATTTCTCTATTTTATCATCAGCTATCAGGGTGTCAACCGAAAGACGACATAATCCCTGCAGATCCCAATACTATAGTTATAAGACCACCAGAGTAATTGTCTGCTCGCTCCCCCCTTGAGGGGCGCGTCTATTTCAGCAGTGTTAGCTGCTATAAGCCACTTCTCTCAAATTTGACATAGATCATATTTGCTTTCACCTGATTGTTATTCCTTTGCAGTTTGTTTTGAAATAGATCATTTACAGTCTTCATGATAATCTTTAAGAAATTTACATTCGACTCAGCCCACTTTCTCCCAAATGTTCCGGATGGTCACAAATGCAGAGAGATCCACGGTCACACCTATCAGCTTACAGTATTCATCGATGGGCCCATACACAGGGACACCGGTTGGGTAACAGACTTTGCAGAGCTAAAGGAAGCAGCAGGCACAGTGGTGGACATGGTAGATCACAAGCTGCTGAACAACATCCCTGGTCTTGAAAATCCAACCTGCGAAATCCTTTGCGCCTGGATATGGGATCAGCTCAAGGGGCGGCTTCCTCTGCTGAGCAAGGTTGAGCTCCACGAAACGCCAACATCCGGAGCGATTTATGATGGTAGCTAACAGGCTAATGGATTCTGATGGACATTGATTAGTCCGCAACGAACTGACCTATCGCACCCATTTCTGCGTTTGCAAAGGAATGGTCAACAAAGGTATAGCGACCTTTTTCGGGTATTACGAACTCCATAATAGCGCCCTGCGCCGGGCCTGTAAGCACAGCTTGCATACCTGACAGCTCGTTGGCGGGGTTTCCGTCGAGCCACACTTTGTCGAATATTGTACCTATTACATGAAAGCTTGAGATATTGTTCGGTCCGACATTGAGAAAGTAGAGACGGATCCTTTCGCCGGCTTTTACGCGAATAGGCCTTACCATGTACTGCCCGGGTTTGCCGTTAAAGGCCATCAGGTTTGGCTGCTTCTTCATTGCCATGGCGGTATCAGGGATGTAATGATCGCCTTCAGCCTTGAGATAGTACTCGTTCTGCACTATGGCGAACTCGTGATCTACAGTGCCTTCAAACCCATCCTCCGGCTCCACTATCACCATTCCATACATCCCTGAGATCATGTGGAGCAATACCATCGGTGTGCCGCAATGGTACATAAAGACTCCGGGATAGTTTGCCGTCCAGGTGAAGTGGATGGTCTCTCCCGGCGAAATACTCCTGTACTTGTCTTCAGGATTCACCATCCCGGCATGAAAGTCAATAGAGTGGGGCATGGGCTCCATGTTCATACTCATCTGCATCATCTGGGTGTCAAGCGTCCGGTCCGTCATAGAGAACTTCACGGTCTGTCCCACCCGCAGCCTGAGCACAGGGCCAGGAAGTGAATCTCCAAAGAGCCAGCCGGTAAATTTAATCCCATTCTTAACTGTAAAGAGCTTGTGAGTTACGTCTATCTTCACCTCTACCGTGTCACCTTCCTGGAGGCTAGGAACTGCCGGTGCATAGGCCAACGGCCCTTTTATCCCTGGGGGAGTAACTTCGGTGGTCACCGTTGCCTGAGGCGCGCCAAGTACCAAATCACCACTATGTTGTTTCTTGCCTGCGTTGCTCTGGCAGGATTGCACAGCAGATATGCATAAAACGAAAATAACCATCCTGATGTATAGCATGTATAGCAGCACAAAAATACCATACCCGCAAAGAGGCCTGATGACTAGGGGGGCAGCCTGTTGACCAACCAGCCTTGAAGCTCGCTTTTCACTGAGGCTATGAAGCGGCTGTGATCCGGGCCAGAACGATTACGAACACAGGATAGCATCATCATATTCGCTAAGAGTCTTAAACACCTGAGGAGGAAAGCAGCTTGCCGATCTAGTATCCGCTGCTGTTCTGAGGGTACTCTATTCTGTTGTTGCGCCGTCAAAGTCCGGGGCATCAGCTTCGGCTTCCTTTTTTGTAGCTCTCACTATTCCATCTTTGTGGTGAGGCGGTGCATAGATCGTGTACATCTTCAGGCTGGTTGTCCCTGAACTGATAACATTGTGCTTCGCACCAGCCGGTATAATGATGGCGTCCCCATCCTTCACCTCATATTCATTGCCATCTATAATACACTTGCCGTTTCCCCCTTCAAAGCGGAAGAACTGATCATTGTCATGATGGGTTTCCAGTCCTATTTCTTCTCCCGGTTTAAGACTCATCAGCACTAGCTGCATGTGCTTCGACGTGTACAGGACTTTTCGGAAATGCTCGTTCTCCAAAGTTGTCGTTTCGATATCAGTGCTGAATCCTTTCATAGTTTTGTGGTTTAAAATGAATACTTGAATACAACACAATATCCGACAATGTGATTAATATCCGGCCCCAGGTGAGATGACAGTAGTCATTATAGTGGTGCAGACCTGTTTTATTACTTTGTTCTTTAGACATACCTTAGATAAACCGATTATGCCATATTTCACCACCGCCTGGTGACCGAAGTACCATAGGAGTTACGTCTCTAAAAGGTCTCTATAATGTCTCTGTAAGGTCTCTATAAGGGTATCCCTCTTAGGTGCGCCTGGTGGAGAAGTTCACCTGCAGTAGTTCGCGCATTCCGGCTCCTCGGGAATCCCTAAGTTCTGCTCGTCACCCGAAAGCGGCGATGAATATAGCCTCATCTAAATGCTTCTATTTGTCTAAAATTTCTACATTGGCAACTTAGGGCCGTCCTTTAGAGTTTCAACATAAGGTTTTAAATATTGTTTAGGATTTAGGCATCAGAGATTAGGATTTCTAAAAAGACCTCCTATCTTTGCGCTCCCGAAGCGATAAGGGGTTAGTTCTTAAGAAGATATCAGAATTATTTAAGCAAGGAAAAGTTAAAGAAGGTCGCTTGAGGCCGCAAGGTTTTGCAGAGAAAATTAGTCATCTTATCTTTGTCCTCCCTTATCAGAAAAGCTCTTTAGGAGGCGATGTTTTAGAAGAA
>CAMPJV010000095.1 GCA_946886975.1 uncultured Taibaiella sp.
AGCACATGAACAGGCGACTGCAATACTTTGACATAGGGGAGCTGCCGGGGTGAGAAAGATGGTGAGGCCGGGGTAATTGACAGACAAGAGTGCAACCGGATCAGCATGCACTTCGTGGCCGTATTTTGCAACATAAAGGCAATAATATGACAGAATCTTTACGTTTGGCTACAAGGTTGTAATAGTTATCTTTGTCCGGCTAAAATGGCAGCGATTGCCAGTCCACTACATAACATAATTGCACTCACAAAATATTTCATTTACATGCACAAGCGCATAGGCCTTCTAATAGTGCTAGTATTCTCACTCAATGCAGCAATGGCTCAGAACGGTACCATCAGAGGGTTCGTATATGAGAAGAGCACGGGTGAGCCCCTGAGTTACATCAATGTGCTACTGAAGGGCACGAAGATTGGTGTGCAGACGGATGTGAACGGATACTTTTCGATACCTCAGCTACAGGCGGGTACCTATACGTTGTGGACAACACTTTTAGGCTTTGACACTGCGCAGGTAAATGTGTCGGTGAGGGCGAACGGAATAACTACCCAGAAGCTGTATCTGACAGAACAAGGCCTACAACTAGGCGGTGTGGAGGTGACAGCCCGAAAGACGGAAAAGCTGACGCAAGTGAACGCAGGGGCGACAACGGTGACACCGAGAGAAATGAAGCTGCTGCCGAGTGCGGGTGGAGAACCTGACATAGCACAATACCTGCAGGTGATGCCAGGTGTAATCTTTACAGGTGACCAGGGAGGTCAGCTGTACATACGTGGGGGCGCACCTGCGCAGACAGGAATATTGCTGGATGGGGTGACCATTTATAACCCTTTCCATTCCATAGGACTTTACTCGGTATTTGAAACAGACGCGATAAGGAACGTTGAGGTTTATTCTGCAGGCTTCAATGCACAATATGGCAATCGTACCAGTGCGATACTGGATATCCGTACAAAGGATGGTAATAAGAACAGAGTTTCTGGTAAGCTATCCGTATCCCCTATCATGGCGAGAGCGATGCTGGAGGGCCCGATACGCTTTAAGAAGAAAACGGAGGAGAACGAAACCGGCGGCAGCACGACCTTCCTGCTTTCTCTGAAACACAGCTACCTGGAGAGCACGAGCAAATCAATATATGGTGGACTGGGCGAACCCTTTAAGAGCGGCCTGCCCTATGCCTTTACCGACTTTTACGGAAAGGTGACCTTTAGTGGTGACAACGGAAGCAAGCTTAATTTGTTTGGCTTTAGCTTTGATGACGAGGCTAAGGCGCTGGACCCGCTGACCAACAAAGAGACAGCAAGATTTAAATGGAAAGCAACAGGAGGCGGAGCAACATTCGTTGTAACACCGGTTAACTCCGCGGCGCTGATCAGCGGTAAGTTCGCCTATTCGAAGTACGACATTTCAGCCAACGAGTTGGGCTTCAACTCACGCACGAGCGGCATTGAAGGATTCGAGGGTGGCATTGACTTCACCTACTTCCTTTCGGGTTACAGCCAATTGAAATATGGCCTTGAAGTGAGCGGGCTTCACACGAACCTTAACTACCCACTTTACAAGAACCCGCAAACAGGTGTAAGCGTTGCGAATACACTGGACAGAAGAAATACCATGGCTGCTTTGTTCCTGATATTCAGGAAGAACTTTAGTGAGAAGTTCATCCTGGAGCCAGGCCTGCGCTTACAGTATTACTCCGCTTTATCTAAGCTGTCGCCAGAGCCGAGACTCGGCCTGAAGTACAACCTAACTGAGAGCGTGCGCCTGAAAGCAGCGGGAGGACTATATTCTCAAAGCATTATCAGTACCAAGTCGGACAGGGACATCGTCAACTTCTTCAATGGCTTTCTGCTGAGTCCTGACCAGGAGATCAAGAATACTGAAGGTCAGGTGGAGTCCAGCAACCTTCAGACAGCCTATCATGCACTTGCAGGCATAGAGGTTGACGTGATGGATGTCGAGTTTAACCTTGAGCCCTGGTATAAGAAGTTTGGCAGGAACATAGAGTTGAACCGTACCAAGAGCGCGGCAAACCCCGGTGACTTTACAGCAGGAAGCGGAGAAGCATATGGTATTGACCTTTCGGCGAAGTACAGTACCGGGAGGATCTTTTTCTGGGGTGTTGTGTCTTACCAGAATGTAACCTATAATACGCTGGTGGCTGAGAGTGTTATCGATACGCCCAGGGTGCAGCAATACGCGCCTCCGTTCGATCGTAGATTTAACATGAACCTGGTGAGTTCGTATACTGCAGGTAAGAAGAAGGACTGGGAACTGTCCCTAAGGTATAACCTGGGATCACCATTCCCTTTTACGCAGACACAGGGCTTCTATGAGAACCTAAACCTTTTCCAAAGCGGGATCAACACCCCTTATACTCAGCAGAATGGACAACGTGGCATTCTATATGCTGATCAGATAAACGGAGGACGTCTTTCATGGTATCATAGATTCGACATTTCGTTAAAGAAGCGCTTTATTATCTCAGCTAACTCAAATATCGAGACCACCTTCAGTGTTACGAATGGGTATGATAGAGATAACATATTTTACATAGGCAGGGAGACAAATACCAGAGTCTATCAATTACCCATATTCCCTAGTTTGAACGTGACGTGGAACTTCTAATAAGACATAAATTGAATGAGGGGACTAAGGAGAAGAGTAAAATATCAACTATTGGCAGGGGGAATCCTGACTTTATGTACCTACCAAAGCATTGCACAAGAACACCTGATTCAGCGACCGGAGCATGAACTGCTCCGGCTTGCTGACGAACAATACAGGCAGGGCCACTATAGCCTGGCGTCGCAGTCAGCTGAAAACTACCTTAAACAGTACAGACCGACCTTTCCGAAAGCCGCCGATGAGCAGGAGCGCGCAAAGTACATCGGTGTGCTGTCCGGCCTGAAACTTGACGCTCCAGGAAGTCCGGACTCTGCAAAACGGTTTATCGAACGTACGGCGAACCCTGTTTACCAGCAGCGAACATCATTTGCACTCGCTCAATATTACTTTCAGCACGAGGAGTTGAATGACGCCATTCCTTATTACGAGAATGCCAACATCAGCAACCTGACCAATGAAGAAATTGCCAGCGCCAAGTTTGAGTTGGCATATACTTACTTTAACAGCAGGCAATTTGCAAAAGCCGAGCCTTTGTTTGCTTCCATAAAGGAAGTACCAGGGAAGTATTACCTGGCCGGCAACTATTACTATGGCTTACTCGCTTACAACGAAGGCAAATATGAAGAAGCGCTCACCAGCTTTAAAAGAGTAGATAACGAAAAGCAGTACCGGAACATCGTGCCCTACTACATCGCTGAGATCTACTATTTCAAAGGAGACAGAAAGAAAGCGCTTGAAGAGGCGATGAGACTGACCCGACGATCAGACAAGCTCTTTTATGACAATGAACTTCACCTGCTAGCCGCACAGGTATTGTTTGAGGAACAGCGGTATGGAGAAGCCCTACCCTATTTCGAGCATTATTACGACAACACAGAAGAAATAAGGAAGGAGGAACTCTATGAGATGGCCTACAGTTATTACAGGGTGAATGAGTGGAGGAACGCCATTGAGAAATTCAAGCCCCTCAGCAATGCTCAGGACTCGCTGGGGCAGACTGCAATGTATCTTCTCGGCGACTGCTACCTGAAGATAAATGATAAAAAAAGCGCGAGGAATGCATTTGGCATCTCTGCCGACATGCCCTATAACCGGGGCCAACAGGAAGCATCACTACTGCTTTACGGAAAACTATCCTACGACATTGGGTATAATGACGACGCAGTAAGAAGCTTTACGACACTTATACAGGAATTTCCTCAATCAAAGTATACGAGTGAAGCGAAGACGCTGTTGTCGGATCTGTTCGTCAAGACCAACAGGTATGCAGAGGCATATGAGGCGCTGAAAGACGTTAGTGAACGGAGTAGCGAATACTACAGGATCCTGCAAAAGGTGACCTATGGCTATGGCGTCAAGGAACTACAGAATGGCAATCTTGGTTTTGCCGACAGCCTGCTAAGCATATCACTACAACGGCCTAGTGACAATACATATGAAGCCGCTGCACTTTTCTGGCGGGGAGATATTGCATACAACCAAAGCAGGTATGCCGACGCGCTAAGATTTCTGCAGGAATTTGGCCCTAAAGCAGATGAACGGGTAAGGTCGTTGAGCCCTCGTGCTACAGAAGCTAACGCCAACGTGACCATGGGATACGCCGCAATGGAGCTGCAGGACTATGCTGCGGCCCAGTCTTATTTTGCGAAAGCCCGGCAGCGTTCTGAAGGGAACTCCTCCGTGGCGACCAACGCTTCCGTGAGAGAGGCCGATGCCGCTTTCATGCAGAAGAACTACAAGGAAGCATTGACCCTTTACGATAAAGCAATAGCTGCAAATACCCCTGAGTCAGACTATGCATTGCTGCAAAAAGGCATCATATCCGGGCTACAGGGAAAGACGAGTGACAAAGTTGCTGCCCTGCAACAACTGATCAACAAAACCCCTGCATCGAAGTTCCGCAACGATGCCCGGTATGAGCTGGCCATTACTTATATAGAAGACAGTAAATACCAGCAGGCGATAACGCTACTGCAACCTCTGACAGCGAGCGAGGAAGGAAAGAATTATGCTTCTAAGGCCTGGCTGCGAATTGGCTTTTCTTACCAGGAACTGAAGAATGAAGCGAAGGCAGTGGAGGCGTCTAAACATGTTATCTCTGACTTTCCTGCATCAGAGGACCGCACCACAGCAATGGAAGCATTGCGAAGCCTGTACATTGAATCGAACCAGCCGGAAGCGTACGCCAACCTGCTGAAGGAATATAACCTGCCGAGCACCAGCACCGGAGCATTAGACTCAACATTCTACGCTACAGCTGAAGCACAGATAGCAGCAAGCAGATGGGCCAATGCAAAGGCAACCCTGACACAATACCTGGAAAAGTTTCCCAGTGGATTCTTTACAACCAAGGCGCACTACTATAAGGCGGAAAGTCATTATCAGCTAAAGGAAAATGAATCCGCACTAGCAGAATATGATGCAGTACTAGCGCTTCCATGGAACGAGTTCTCCGAAGCCAGCGCTAAACGTGGCGCAGACATCGCCATGAAGAGCGGCAATTATCCGGCGGCGAAAAGGTACTTTACCCAGCTCCGGAGCAGCGCCATGAGCAAGGAAAACCTGGAACTCGCATATGGTGGACTACTCAAGGCATCGTACAGCAACAACCAGTTTGACGAAGCTGCAAACTATGCGGATACATTGCTGGCGATGCCCGACCTGAACGAGCACACATCTCATGAAGTGCAATTCTTCAAGGCAAAAGCATTGCAGCAGCAGAGCAAGAACACAGACGCGCTAGCCGTGTACCAGCAGCTGCAGGGGGTGAAGAATGAAGCAGTAGCGGCTGAGGCGCGGTACAGGATAGCTGAACTATATCTCGCGCAGAACGACCTGAAAGGAGCAGAGGAAGCAGCCGGAACTGCTATAAAGCTGAATGCAGGGAATGAATACTGGACCGTAAAATCCTACCTGCTGATGGCAGATGTCCTTGTTAAGCAAAAAGATTATTTCAACGCCAAGGCAACCCTGCAGAGCATCATAAAGAATACCAAGAACACTGAGCTGAAGAAGGAAGCCGGACAAAAGCTGACGGAAGTAAAAAAGCTAGAGAAACAGGTTAGCAAACTAAAAGCAGAATAACGAGCATGAGGAGTATTGTAATAGCGTCAATAGTGCTGATGTGCCTGGCAAACAGGACAACAGCGCAACAGAAAGGCACAGCCGGAGATACAATTCTGAAGGGCACCACTATTGAGGTAATGCAATCTTATAAACCAGAAGTCAAGCCTTTGCCAAAACCAGCGTTTACTCCCGAACTCCCTCCAAGAGACACTTCACGCCCTGTGTTTAGATATGACGTGCCGCAGCAAACCCTAAACTATACCTATTCATCTCTTCCATTAAGACCGCTTGCCTTAGGGAAGGATACGTCCACACTCCCTTTTCCCGGCTACCTAAAGCTTGGGGGCGGAAACTTTTCAACGATTTACCTTGACGGAGGAATTGGAAACCTGAAAGGGGAAAAGTACGAGACTGCGATCCACCTGCACCACCTTTCGCAGCAAGGGAACATCAGGAATCAAAGAACATCGTTGTCAAACATTGAGGCTGAAGGTACGCTACATACAGGACCAAACGCCTGGAGGCTATCCCTTGACGGGTTGAGAAACCAATATCATTACTATGGATACGACCACAATGTCCTGGAGTTTTCCAGGGATACCGTTAAGCAGACATTCACCGGAATTGAGGTGGGCCTGGATGTAAAGAATGAAAGCACAAATCCGGCAGGAATAAACTACCACCCGATGGTGTCTTTGTCGATCTATTCTGACAAGTTCGACGCAACGGAACGGACCATCAGGTTCGATGTTCCGGTAGAAAAAAAAGTGGATGAATATCTCACTGCCGGTATTGGAGTAAACGCCAGGATGACCTCTTTAAATATCGGAATCGGAAGCAGGGCTAATAACATTTTCCAGGTGACACCGAACGTTAGGTATACTCGCAATGGATTCGAAGGCAGGGCAGGACTTTATCCTACCGGCGGCAGCTATTATCCCTTTCAATTACTGCCGGATATTAACGTCTCTTACAAGGTGCCTAATAGTCAATTTATAATATCGGCTGGCTGGTCTGCTACAATTAATCAAAATACCTATAAACAACTAACATCTGAAAACCCGTACCTGTTTCCTATACAGCAAAGTCCTCTGTTCACTGCGACAGACAGGCAAACGAAAACTGATGAAGTGTTTGGATTTGCCCAGGCCAACCTGGGTAACCACATAACGCTATCCGCAAAGGTGAGCTGGTGGGAATATGCCAATCTACCTATGTTCCTAAACGATACAGGAGACAGGAAGAACTTTTATTTAAGATATGACGACAAGGTAAATGCTACATCCCTGCAGGCTGGAATCAGATATCAGGTGGCCAATGTCTTTACTGTGGGTGCAACAGGAAGTTTTTACAGTTTTTATAAAACAAGCGAAGGCAGAGCCTGGCACACCCCTGGAGTAAGAATAAAGGGAGACCTTTCATGGAAGCCAATCGCAGCGCTAACGGTTACAGGGTATGCAACGTTGCTTGACCAGATATATGCACTAAATATTGCGCACCAGGAGGTGAAGCTGAACGGGGTCTTTGATGTTGGGGCAGGGGCCGAGTATCTCTTCATCCCGCGGTTATCTGCATTCATAAATGTGAATAATCTATTGAACGACAGGTACCAGCGCTGGTATCAATATGAAGCATATGGACTCAACGTTTACGGCGGTTTGAGGCTGAAATTCTAAACAAGCATTCTTCCATATTTTCACTACGATATACTTAACTTACAGGCGAAATTACTAAGGACTGAAAATGGATGTTGCCAAATACATAGGACTATTCCTATTGAAAAATAGTTTCGTTTATATACATGGGCTGGGCAATCTTGAACTGAGAAAGAAACCTGCGGCGTATAACGGAGAAGTACTGCAGGCTCCGTCTTATGAAATAATCGTAACATCAATGGGTTCCATTGATGACAACCTTGCCAACTTCATCGCCACCAATGAACAAATAAGCATCAGCAAGGCTTCCAACGCGTTACGCGAATTCAGTAGTAACGCGCGCGAAGTCATCCATGGCGGTAAAGAAGTACCTATACCTGGCCTTGGCAAATTTGCAGAAGAACGAGGCAAGACCATATTCATTACAGATCCCGGGTTCAGCTATTCCCCACCTGCCATAGCATCCATGAGAGTTGCTAAGCGGCAGGATGATACACCCTATACGACAAATGCAGATATACCCGCTGTAAAACCGAGGTATATCGACCCTGAAACGGAGGTTGAGGAAACGTCCATTAGTTGGGTAAAGATCTCCGCCTGGGTTGTTGGCCTTATTGTACTATCGGCAGCTATCTATTTCGGTATCCAGTACATGATCGGAAGTGATGCCACCAATGAAGCACCCTTAATTGAGACTACTGCAGATTCTAGTACGCAGGAGCAGAACCAACCTGGCATGATGGATTCAACTCAAACGCTGACAACGGAAGCGAGTGATCTTTTGACATTCGACGTTGTTCTGAACCGCTATACGGACCTTTCAAAGGCGAAAAGGAGAGTTGATAAACTGACCAGCTACGGCAATAATGTTCAACTCGTATCGGAAGAGGACTCATCGGTGTTCTACGTTGTTTTGCCGTTCGAGAACATTTCTCCTGCGGATACTTCGAATCTGATGGACTCTTTGACGCGTGTATTCAACCCTACTTATGGGGTTTCCATACTTGAGTAAGGCCCCTACTTTACCTGCATCCCGAGAAGTCTTTCCATCACCAGAAAGGTGGCAGGACAGACCGTTACATTCTTAAGAGTCAAGGCTGGCCTTTTCAGAAGCACGTCCTCATTGGTATATGGATATCTGGCACAATCGGATGGGCGGTCCTCATAAATATCACAGGAATTATCAGCTGCAAGGAAAGGACAGGGGCTGGTCTGAGTTACATAATCTCCGTCAGTGTCCACGCGGAGGTAGTTTGACACCATGTCTCCCTCCTTCATGCCGAGCCTTTTAGCGATCCGCTTAATGTCGGGCTGTTTGAAACGGGGCGAATGATTCTTACAACAATTTGCACATTTCAAGCAGTCAACTTTTTGGAAAGCCTCGTCATGGA
>CAMPJV010000096.1 GCA_946886975.1 uncultured Taibaiella sp.
ATTTCCATACTTTGTGAAAGGTATTCTGGATGAGTACTGAGTCGACGTTATCAACTAAATAGGATGCAGAGACTTTGCCGGAAGGCAGCCTAACGTTCCTGACGACTGTATCTCCCACCCGCCAGTTATAATCGTAAGCAACATATTCGTTTGTATCCAGAGGTTGTTGACCGGCCTGTAATTCCCTATAGTGTACCCTGCCTTCAATGGTATCTTCTCTTACCAGATAATTGTATCCTAACTGACCATTGAGATTACGATACTCAAGGCCATTGACTACTGTGGTTCCGCTATATTGATGAAGCAAAAACGTGGTCCCATCGAAATAGGTATGACCGGCTATCCATTGATTGGTCACATCAGTAAACCTTATCTTCTGAGAAAATGAACTGCAGACAGTAACAGTAAACATTAAAAATAATAGAAGCCGCTTCATAATCTGGCGTTGCTCCTACCAATGTACGACAATAATATCTAATGCGTGTACTCCTCCTCTCTTCTGTCCACTCTACGAAAATCAAGGCAGCTCAATCACCCCACCCTTCTTAGATCTGCGCTCCCATGCCCAGGCGGTGATGGCTACTTTGTTGTAGCTTTCTATTCCGTCCTTCTGATGATGGAGCTTGAGGTAGCCATCGTAGAAGGCGCCGCTGTAATCGCTTACGTCACTTTTATAACGTCGCCTGATCTCTTTCAGGGTATCGAGATGGGACTTGGTCAAGGGGTTAAGGTTCATAGCCAGCTTCCTAGCCATGGCAGAATCAAACCTCTTAAGCCGGGAATGGGTGTAGAGCCAGAGGTTGAAATAGGCAGAGTACCTGAAGGTGGGATCGGCAACCGTAGTACCCACCGCATAGGACAGCAGGTTAGCATCGTCCTCAGCAGCTATGCCGGCCTGGTGGGCCATTTCATGATGGATGACAAAGGGCAGCATAAAGGTAGGCAGGTACTTATTCACCTGCGCCTCTCCCGTCCATGGGTTGTAGTAGCCCTGCACACCCATGTGCTGCATCATATAGCCAAACACCGAAGGCTTCACCTTTACCCCATAGGTCTTTGTCTTGCCCTCTGTATGAGCTTTAAAAAGCCGCTGGGCTTCGTTGTCCAGCGTCCTGAAGTCCATAGTCCGATATGCAGGCGCGTATTCGTTAAGCTTTGTTATGAGGTACGCATCGAAGATGGGCAGTGTGGAGTCTCTCTTCCACTCGCTTTTATCCAGCTTCCAGTAATCAGTAAGAGTCGGTTTGTAGTAGTTGCCTCCCCAGCCCAGCAGGAAGAGGATATACACCACACCGAGGCCGATGACTGTGTGAAGCAGAGACGCGCTGAGCTGGTGCTTGTGAGTTCTGAACTTCACGGCGTAGTAGCACCACTTGACCACCAGCACTGCGACCACAACAGCGCCCGCCACGTAGAGAATATCGCCTATGCTGACGGGGCTGACGCTGAATATGGCATTCCTGACCGACTGGAAGGGACGGAAAATATTTGCATCATAAAAGCTTACAACCTTGGAATGAGCAGGCAGGGCGTACTGGATGATGGTGAGCACCACCACCAGAATGGTGATCATTATTAGTTTATTCTTATAGCGCATCAGTAATTCATGATAGGTGTTTTAACATGCATTCACCTCTATATCAGGTATATTTGCCTCCTTTCTAAGTTAGTCCATTATCCAACATGAATATCAGAAGCAGGAACTTAATTCTATTAGCCTTTGTTAATTTATTAGCCATTACGGTGCTCTTCAGCTGCAAGAACAGCAAAGAAGATGCCACTATGAAGAAAAGCAAAATAACCAAAGGGCTGAGAGCTGAGGGCTATGTAGTAAAGGCTGAGGCATTTCAGAAAGACTTCAGCGCCAGCGGAACGCTGCGCCCCAACGAGGAAGTAGAGATACACCCGGAGGTATCCGGCAGGATCACAGCTATTTCGTTTAAGGAAGGCTCCAATGTGAGGAAAGGACAGACGCTCGTTCAGATAAACGATGCTGATATACGTGCCCAGATACAGAAGCTGAGGGCCCAAAGGGCGCTGCAACAGAAGATGCTGGACCGCCAGGAGGAGCTCTTAAGGATAGGGGGTATCAGCAGACAGGAGTATGAGACCACCCAGACACAGATCGCATCCATCAATGCGGATATAGCCTTCCAGGAAGCAGCTCTGCGGAAGACGAGGATCGTAGCACCTTTTGACGGGAGGATAGGACTGCGCCAGGTGAGTGTGGGCGCCATCGTTTCACCCACTACGGTAGTTGCCTCTTTGCAGCAGGTACACCAGCTTAAAATGGACTTCAGTATTCCGGATCAATTCAGGGATGCGCTGACAGTTGGCAAGCAGGTCTTCTTCAAGGTGGACGGCAACTCAGAACCTTTGACCGGGAAGATCAGCGCCATAGAGCCGGGTGCGTCTGTGAATACCCGCGCCATAAACGTCAGAGCGACAGTTGCAAACCCGGGCGGAAGGCTGAGCCCTGGTTCTTTTGCACATGTGCAGATACCTTTTGAAAGCAATAATACGGCCATACTGATCCCATCACAGGCGGTCATCCCTACGTCGCGCAATAAGCAGGTAGCTATTGTAAGGAATGGCAAGGCTGATATTGTTCCCGTTGAGCTGGGCACCCGCACCGAGAGCATGACCGAGATACTCGGCGGGCTTGTAGTTGGAGACACAGTAATCACTACAGGCCTCATGCAGGTGAAGCCTGGCATGGATGTTACGATCCTTAAGGTGAAAAGCTAAATACTCCTAATGGGTTTGATCACCTTTACCGAATCGGGGCTCTACTGCAAGCAAGGTGATTTCTATATAGATCCGTGGAAGCCTGTGAACAGGGCAGTTATTACCCACGCCCACTCCGACCATGCCAGATGGGGCAGCAATAGCTACTTTGCTCATAAGGACAGCTACACTATTCTGAAGCATCGCCTGGGGCAGGACATCGTAGTAGAGACAGCTGAATACGGGGGAGGCTTTTCTTCTAATGGCGTGAACGTTACCCTTTACCCTGCTGGTCATATCACTGGCTCTGCACAGGTAGCGGTCGAGTACCAGGGTGAGACCTGGGTAGTCTCGGGTGACTATAAAACACAGTATGACGGCATCTCGCCTGCTTTTGAGCCAGTAAAGTGCAACACCTTCATCACCGAAAGCACCTTTGGCCTCCCCATTTACCAGTGGCAGCCCCAGGATGAGGTAATGAAGGATATTCACGAATGGGTGCTCCGCAACCAGGAGCAGGACAGGTACAGTGTACTTTCTGCATACAGCCTGGGCAAGGCGCAGCGACTTATCCATGGCCTATCTGCTTATGGTCATAAGTTCTATGTACATGGGGCTATATTTAATATGCACGAGGTGGTGAAAAAGATAATCCCTCTACCCGAGGTGACCTACCTGAATGCAGAAACACCCAAGGACGAGGTAAAGAAGGGAATTATAATAGCCACAGGCTCCGCCATAGACAGTGCCTGGATGAAGCGCTGGCAGCCTTACGTGCTGGGTGTGTGCAGCGGCTGGATGCAGGTGCGTGGGCACCAGAGGCGGCGAAATGCAGATGCGGGTTTTGTGCTCAGTGACCATGCTGACTGGCAGGGGCTTCTTGATGCGATCCTTGCTACGAAGGCAGACTGCGTCTATGCCACACATGGCTTTAGCGCGCAGCTGGCCCGATATCTGAGGGAGCAGTATAATATTAAGGCGGATGTGGTGAAGACTGCGTTTGGGGAGGATGAAGAAGAGTAGGTAGTTGAAGTTCTAAATAGTAATATCGAAATCCTAAAGGGTACCCGCTGCTAAAATTCACAATTCACATTTAACCCATTCACAATTCCCTTCTTACCTTTGCAGTTCCGATGAAATCATTCAATGTTCCCGTCCAGTATCGTAGCCCTTTGGTTACGGCGATAAAGCAAAAGCGTAAGATAGACGACAAGATGAAAAAGGACTTTAAGCCTGCTATGCTGGAGCTTGGTTCTTTGCAGATCATCCTGGCCCGCCACTTCGGGTTTTGCTATGGCGTGGAGAATGCTATTGAGATTGCCTTCCGGGCAGTAGCTGAAAATCCGGGTAAGAGAGTCTTTCTTCTTAGTGAAATGATACACAACCCAGGCGTAAACGCCGATCTGCAGGACCTTGGGGTAAGGTTCATCATGGACACAAATGGCAAGCTGCTGATGGACTGGGATGAGCTGACCAGTGAGGACATTGTAATCATCCCCGCCTTCGGGACTACGCTGGAACTGGAGGAAAAGCTCAGGGCTAAAGGCATAGAGCCGTCCCGGTATGAGACAACCTGTCCGTTCGTAGAGAAGGTATGGAACAGGGCGGAGAAGATAGGCAAGGAAGGATACACGATAGTAGTGCATGGTAAGCCGAAGCACGAAGAGACACGCGCCACCTTCTCCCACAGCAAGGCTAATACGCCTACGGTAGTGGTGAAGGACATGAAAGAGGCGGAGCATCTTGCCAGGTTCATCACGAGTGAGCTTCCCGCTGCCCAGTTCTATGAAGACTTTAAAGGACAGTATTCAGAAGGCTTTGATGTAGTGAAGGACCTGCAGCGAATAGGTGTTGTCAACCAGACCACCATGCTTGCCAGCGAAACCCAGGGCATATCAGACTACCTGAAGCAGGTGATGATAGTGCACTATCAGCTAAGTGCGGACAAGATATCCGAGCGCTTTGCTGACACAAGAGATACGCTGTGCTATGCTACCAATGATAACCAAAGCGCAGTGCAGGGTATGCTGGAAGAACCGGCACATCTTGCTATAGTAATAGGCGGATATAATAGTTCCAACACCTCCCACCTTGTCGAGCTGTGTGAAGAGAAGCTCCCTACATTCTTTATCAATGATGAGAAGTGTCTCATCTCCGAGGATAAGATCAGTCACTTCGATCTGCACCAGCATGCAGAAAAGCAAACAACGAATTACATTCCACCGGTGAGACCTTTAAAGATCATGGTCACCTCTGGTGCTTCATGCCCGGACGCTTTAGTAGAGAGAGTCATAGAACGGCTGGCAGAGATAACGGGTAATGGGCAAGCGGTTGAGGCTATGGCGGAGCAGTGGGATATGGCTGTTGGGTAAGTTGGCCTCCTAATAAGTGTTCTGAAAGATGTTTCTTCGCATCCGCGTCTCCTAAGGGAAGCCATCGCTTATCGCCATAGTCATTGGATGGAAACCACTCACATAACTAAAAACAGAAATACACCTGCAATATTCATGCTTCATAGTGGCTTGATATTAGCTTTAAACATGCCTGAAAGCAGCTCTATCCCGGGGGACCCTGACTGGCAATTCCTGTCGTAGATGCTCTGCGAGCATGACAAATGGAGAGTGACCATGCGAGTGAACCAAAGATTATTCCCTCCACGAACATTCGACGAACCTCTGACGACAATCTGACGACAATCTGCCTAAAGGCTGCATAAAAGGTTATCCATGATCTCTACTGCACTTCAGCATAGCAATCGTCAGACATAACATAATCCTGGTCATCTATTTTACTAATGCTGGTCATGTTTGATTGTATTTGAGGATGCTACCTTTGCCACCATCGTGAAGCATTTTGTTGCTATTATATTGTTTGTACTGTTAGGGCTGCAATCTTTTTACCCTTTGGCGATCTACACTTACTACTACGGCAATAAAACTTATGTTGCATCGGTTTTGTGTGAAAATAAAGACAACCCGCAATTGCAATGTAACGGCAAGTGCTTTCTGAAAAAACAGCTTAAAAAGGCAGAAGAAAAACAAGGCCAAGACAAAAAGTCTTTTAAGGAAATCGAGCCGCTCGTCTATATCATCAATAAGATTTTACTGGTTCATCAGCATATACGTTCACTCCATGCCCGGACATATCCGGTCATTGACACTAATAGCTATTCCTTCCTTTTTATAGCTTCCTTTTTCCGTCCACCTGGCATCTGAACAACTGCCTTTGCGAGTGCGTTGTCGGGTTTTTTAATCACCGTGGCAGCTTTTGCCGTGGCTGATGGTAGCCGATGCACTCCTTAGAATGCCACATGCTCCGCTCAACAGGCAACGTACGGATTTCTACCTATTTCAATCAATTCTTCAACTTAAAACTGCAACATGAAAAGATATTTTTCATTCATTCTGATAACCTTTTTCTCTCTAGTCATGCTTAGTTGCTCCAAGGATAACACGGAGCCAGTAAAAACTACTATACCTCATCAAAAAATTGGTGAAGGCTATGCTGCAGGCGCAGCCGTTAAAGTAGAACTATATGCCCGGAAAGCACTGTTCACCGGCTACAACACACTTTATCTTGCCTTATACGACTCCGTTTCTAGCCAACGAATAGAATCCGCACAAGTATCATTGGTCCCGATGATGGACATGGGGATGATGAAACATTCTGCGCCTGTAGAAAATCCTTCTAATACTGCCACCGACAAGCTATTTCCTTCTGCGGTAGTATTCACTATGCCTTCGGACAGCATGGGCTCCTGGACACTTGAGATAAACGTATCCCTAAATGGAAAAGCGGGCAAGCTTACACTGCCTGTAACCATCACTGCACCTTCTGAAAGCCGCCTGAAGTCGTTTGTTTCCAAGGCCGACAACTCAAAGTTTTTTGTTGCTTTCCTGGAGCCCGAAACTCCTAAAGTGGGTGTGAACGATATAGAAATCGCCATCTTCAAGGCACAAAACATGACGGCCTATCCCGCAGATAGCAGCTTATCCGTTACGCTTGTACCGGAAATGCCCACCATGGGCCATGGCTCGCCCAACAATGTAGACCCTGTGCATATCGGCAAGGGCCACTACAGGGGTAAGGTAAACTTCACCATGACAGGCCTTTGGTATCTAAACCTTGATTTTAAAGCAGGTGCAGTAGTTGCCGACACTACCACATACTTTGAAGTTAATTTTTAATCGAGAGGAGGAAGGAAAGGAAGTATTCATTTTCCTTGTCCTTCCTCATTTTCTCTGAAAAACGTTATATGAAAAATGCAAGTTTAGCAGGTCTTCTGCTTCTCTCCGCCGTTGTCGCCAGGGCACAGAGTACCACTGGCGAAGACGACAAAACGGTGATCCTTCAGGAAGTGCAGGTGACGGCGCAACACAAAAGCAAACAGCATAACCTCTATCACTTCTTTCGAACCAACGAGGCTGCTACAACAGAGGATATTCTTGGTCGCCTGCCAGAACTCTCATTGATACGCCGTGGCAGCTACGGCATGGAACCTGTGATACGTTCCTACAATAGCGGTCAGATCAATTTATTGCTTGATGGCATGCGTATCCATGGTGCCTGCACAGATAAGATGGATCCTGCATCCATTTACATTGAACCGATCAACCTCAGCAGCCTTGAAGTGCGAACCAACGGCAGCAGCCTTCTCAATGGTTCTTCAGTAGGTGGAAGCATTAACATGAAACTCGGGGAGGCTTCATGCCACCAAGAAACTGCTTTTACGGGAACTGCCAGCTCCAGCTATCATTCTGCCGCAAAAGCCTTTTACCAATCGCTGAACCTTAACTATACCACGCAAAAATGGGGACTTAAAGCAACCGGTACGTACCGGAAAAGCCAAAACTACCGTGATGGCAGCGGAGAGCGCGTTGCGTTTTCTCAATATGAAAAAATCAACTATTCACTTCACGGAAAACTGATGCTGAGTCAGGATGCCTATTTAAAGATCGACCTGCTAGCCGACGATGGGTGGAATATCGGATACCCGGCACTGCCCATGGATGTCGGGTATGCAAGTGCACGTATTGGCTCTATAAGTGTGATCAAGGAAAATGGACGGCAGGGCTGGCAAACAATAGAAGCAAAGCTCTATGCTAACAAGGTCAGGCACTATATGGACGACACACACCGGCCAGACGTGATCATGCACATGGATATGCCTGGAGAAAGCTTCACCTACGGAATGTACGCACAGGGTGTAAAGAATATAGACAATCATCAGCGGCTTACTGTCCGCGCAGATGCTTCTGCCACGAGGCTGGAGGCTTCTATGACGATGTATCAGACCGGACAACTGCCGATGTACATGCTCACATGGCCCGACAACCGACAGTTGCAATCAGGCTTAGCGGCTCAATACCAGCTCCGCGTAGACAGCAGTACACAGGTGCAGTTGAGTGCCAGGGCTGACTATTCGAATTTTGATCTCACCAGCCAGACAGGTAAGGACCAATTAGCTGTTTTCGGCTATACAGGGCAGCAAACAAACTTTTTTGTTCCTTCTGTTTCCGTAGAGGTAGCAAGGAAATTGCATCAGAACGTGAAAGCAACCCTTTCCTTTGGCATGAACGGTCGTACACCAACAGCCAGCGAAATGTTCGGTTTCTATTTGTTTAACCAGTTTGATGGATACGACTATGTAGGCAATGCTGAATTGAAACGGGAGATTGGACAGCAGACAGAACTCACACTTGCATGGCAGCAGGCAAAACTCAGGGTTCAAGCGGCCGGCTATGTGTCCCGTGTTAAGCATTACATCATTGGCGAGTATGAACCATCACTCAGCGCAATGACCATTGGCGCAAGGGGAGTGAAGCTATATGAGAACATCCCTTACGCCCTGCTTGCAGGTGCAGAAGGCAGCATTTCATACAATCCTATCCCCCAAACAGCAATCATCTCTACAGTGAAATATGGTTATGG
>CAMPJV010000097.1 GCA_946886975.1 uncultured Taibaiella sp.
TCTTCCCAGGTAATCTAACTGGTAGTCAGCCTGAAGCGTATAATAAGCATTAGATATAAGTGGAGCCTTCTTCTGTACCCCAGCTTCGTCGAGGCCTACATCCGCCCTTCCAAATTTCTGAGAGAACCTAATGTAACCGTTACCTCTATAAACGTTATCGGTTGGAACAGCGTCTGCTGAAAACAGCGTATAGTCCCTTCTGTAGTTCCTGCTCTTCTGATAAGTAAAATTGCCACCCAATACCAACGTCATATTATCTGAAAGCTGGTAATCAAGCTTTCCAACAACATTCGCGTTCTGATATTCAGCACTCAATCTTTTCTTACTCACCTCAAGATCTTCCTTTCTTACATATTCAGCAGCAGAACGGAAAGTCTTGCCGCCTGTCGGGTTAGGAACGACTACAAGCGGATTTTGTTCAATTTGCCTTAGCTTATCTTCTTTAACTACATAGTTGTCAAAATAGTTGGGGTCCCTGTCATCATCCTTTATATAGGTAGCAGCAAGGAAGTACCCTAATACCGTCTTCTTATTTACACTATCTACTCGCTTCTTCAGCAATGGACCACGTAAGCTACCGTAAATCTGATTGTGGTTGTAAGCATCTAAAGACTTCTCAATTCCGATCTCTCCTGTAGTCGTAGGAGCGCCGCCCTTTGTAGTGATACTAACAACACCTCCGGAAGCATCTCCGAACTTAGCCGGAATACCAGATGTAGTCACAGATATCTGATCAATTGATCCTGGTGCAAGGTTACCAGCTGTACCTCTCATCTGGATACCGTCTACTATATATAGGGTACCATTGGCACGTGCACCCGCAATATTGATGTCCCCGCCCTTCCTGCTCTGGTAAGTACCAGCCGCTGTGGCGATCATATCATTAGTATTACGTGTTGCGAGCTTTTCTATCTGATCAGAGGTAATTGTCTGCGTAGACCCTGGCTCATCCTTCTTTATCAAAGGAACTCTGTAGGTCACCACTTCCACTTCTGCAAGATTTGTCGCATCCAGCGCCAGGTTAGCGTCTACATAGGTGGTCCTCTCCGGACTTACTGTAATGCCGGTAATCCTCTTTTCCTTATAGGATGTAAATCTGATACTTATTTCATAACCTTGCCCGGGCTGCAGCGGCTTGATCGTGTACTTACCATCAATGTCCGTCTGAGCTCCCCCTCTTTCAGTACCACCCTGAAACACTCTCACGATGGCTCCGATAAGCGGTTCTTTCCTTTCGTCATACACTGTTCCGGAGATCGCACCAGTCTGAGCAAGCGCTGTGCCTGCCATGCTCACCAACAGCAATACGAAGAGATAACGTAGTTTACGTGTCATATCCTGCTTTATATATTTTTTAACCAATGAACGGTAAAAATAAAAAACTTTAGTTAAAACTACGCTCGATTAAATTTCTTTTTGTCAGGAAAATGTTTATTCTAAACAAGTTACGCCCCCGTGACAATCTTCCTCAGCAAAATACTGCTCATCTTAAATAAAGCTTCATGCGAATAGCCCGCAATGTGGGGCGTAACAAGCACTTCAGGCTTTTGCATTATTTCGTTTAATATAGATCTCACTTCATTGCTCATGTTTTCCAATGGCTCTTCTTCTACCACATCCAGGCACACACCAGCCAGTTTCCCAGTCTTTAGCCCTTCATACATGACAAGTGTATCCACTATGTTGCCCCTGGAGCTGTTAATTAAAACAAAAGCTTTATGCATTTGTGTTAAAAAAGACCGATTAAAATAGTGATGTGTTTCATCTCGGAACGGTACATGAAAACTCACTATATCCGCCTGCTCAAATATTGGAGACAGATCACCACAGTTTAGTATATGTTCGGGAAATCCTTCCCTGTTATACTTGTCGTAGGCCATTACCTTCACGTCAAACCCGGCGAGCTTTTTCGCAAACGCCCTTCCGGTATGTCCAAAGCCAATGATCCCTATTGTCTTCCCCTCCAGTTCCACTCCTCTGTTTGCATCTCGTAGCCACTTGCCTCCTTTCACTTCCTGGTAGCTCCAGGCTATTCGTTTGTTCAGTGACAGTAACATCCCCATTGCATGCTCCGCCACTGCATTGCTGTTTCCTTCCGGGCTGCTGTAGCAGGCCACGCCTTTCAGCGTCGCATACTCCACGTCTATCACCTCCATGCCACTGCCCATTCTGCCAATCCATTTCAGTTGAGGTGCCGCCTCCAGAAGCGCCTTATCGAGTTGCAGCCTTGTTGAGGTGATCACTCCTACACAGTCACCAATGAGTTCAAATGCCCGCTCCTGTGTGATCTTTTCTTCATGCACCATTTCATACCCCTCGCTCTGCAATCCCTTTGTTAGCACCTCATGCACCGGCGCTGCTATCAAAACCTTACCGCTATTCATCTATTGATATTGCTTGTGTAAGGCCACGAAATCCGCCACCGAAAGTTGCTCGGCGCGCTTATCCATTATGGGGTCGGTCAGGGCTTCCGGTGGCAGTGTTCCTCTCAATGCGTTCCTCAGGGTCTTTCTCCTTTGGTTGAATCCGGCCTTTACCAGGTTGATGAATTTTCTCTTGTGCTCAATGCCAAACGGGTTCCCTGTATTCGTAAACCTCAGCACGCCGCTCTTCACCTTCGGCGGCGGGGTAAAACAGTTCTCATTTACATCTATCAGATACTCCACTTTAAAAAAGGCCTGCATCAGCACACTCAGTATCCCGTACACTTTCGATCCCGGCCCTGCCGCAATTCTCTGCGCCACTTCCTTCTGAAACATTCCGATTACTTCCTTCACCTGCGGCTCCCACTCCAGCACTTTAAACAATATGGGCGATGATATGTTATAAGGAAAGTTCCCTACAACGGAGAACTGCCCTTCAAACGGCACGGCTGCTTTTAGGATATCCTGCAGCACTATCTTCCCCTTCATCGCCGGATATGTTTTCTCCAGGTACAGCACTTTCTCTTCATCCACTTCTATTGCTTTATAATGGACATCGTTCAGTTCTATCAGGTATTTCGATATCGCTCCGCCACCGGGGCCCACCTCCAGCAGTTGCATCCCCGGCTCATGGGTCACTTCGCTCACTATCTTCTTACACATGTTTTCATCGTGCAAAAAGTGCTGCCCAAGGCTTTTCTTCAGCGTGTACTGCATAGCTTGCAAAAGTCCTCACTCAATGCTCAAAATCCAAAAACAATTAATTCTTTGTCCCCTCCCTGCTAACTTTGCCTCCTGTTCAAAAATCGTAAGCATGGAATTCAAAATACTTCAGAAGCCAGGAAAGAAGCATCAGCTGTATATAATTGACAACGCCGATGCGCTAAAACAGGTTCACGACCTCACCGATAAAGAAAGGTCTTTCGCCTCCGGCTTGTTCAAGGCAGACCAGCAGATCGCTACTGTTAACCAATACAACCGCTTCATCTTCGTTTACCTCATTAAGAGTAAAAAGTCGGATTGGCAAACAACTGAGTCTGTTAGAAAAGCCGGCGCCGAACTCCAGGGTCTTTTCAATAAGCAAAAGCTTGATGAGGTCACTATCACCAATCTCTCTTCTCTTTCAGAAGCTGCGTACACATTGGCCGAGGGCGTTACTCTGGCAAATTACCAGTTCCTTAAGTACCGCACCGAAACGAAGAAGATCACCAACACGCTCACTACAATCTCCTTTGCTAAACAATCCATCACGGTCAAGGAAGTGGCTCAGCTCGAGGCCATCACGGAAGGTATATACCGGGCAAGAACATTGGTGAATGAACCACTGAACTATCTGTCCGCAGAGCAGCTTGCAAAGGAAATAGCTCGCTTTGGAAAAGATGCAGGCTTCAAAGTAACTACGCTCCAGAAAGCCCAAATTGAAAAAGAAAAGATGGGCGGCATCCTCGCCGTGAATCGTGGCAGTATACAGCCGCCAACGTTCACTGTCATGGAGCACAGGCCTGCCAGGTCCATCAACAAACAACCCATTGTTCTTATAGGCAAGGGGATCGTCTACGACACTGGCGGCCTCTCGCTCAAGCCCACTCCCGCTTCCATGGATCGCATGAAGAGCGACATGAGCGGCGCTGCGGTAGTAAGCGGCGCCATGTATGCAATCGCTAAGCTCAAGCTCCCTCTCCATGTTATTGCACTCGTTCCCGCTACAGACAACAGGCCCGGAGAGAACGCATACGTCCCCGGTGATATCATTACCATGTACAGCGGCACTACCGTTGAGGTCTTAAATACAGACGCAGAAGGACGCCTTGTCCTTGCTGACGCTCTTCATTACGCCAAGCGCTACAAGCCTGAACTCGTGGTAGATTTCGCCACGCTCACAGGTGCAGCTTCTGTAGCAGTAGGCGAGCATGGCATCGTCTGCATGGGCACAGCTTCCGACAAAACGAAACAGGCGCTAAACCAAAGTGCCTTCCGCCAGTACGAACGCCTCGTCGAGTACCCCCTCTGGGATGAATATGGCGATATGATAAAGTCCGAGTTCGCCGATCTTAAGAATATAGGTGGCCCTTCCGGCGGAGCAATCACGGCCGGCAAGTTCCTTGAACACTTCACTGATTTCCCCTGGATGCATTTCGACATCGCAGGTGTTTCCTTTTCCATGGCAAAAAAAGGTTACATACCTTCGGGTGGAACGGCCTACGGCTTACGGATGATCATGGACTTTCTTATGAATTATGGAAAAGCTTAGCACTGGCTTCACTGCCTTCACATGGGCGCTGCTATAGAGTAACATAGGAGTTACATAGGAGTTACGTCTCTGAAAGGTCTCTATAATGTCTCTGTAAGGTCTCTATAAGGTAGGGTAGGAATAGCTCACATAAACTAATTTCAACACAATTTAAAACGACCACCACAACGCATGATAAACGACAAACCAGTCTTAGGTATCACCACTGGCGATCTGAACGGTATAGGACCAGAGATTATCATAAAGACTTTTTCTGATAACAGGTTCCTCGACATGTGCATCCCTGTGATCTTCGCCTCCAATAAGCTGGTGAACTACTACCGCAAAATAGCAGCCGAACACCCTCTCAACTTTACCAGCACGAAAGATCTCACAAAGCTCAATCCTAAGCAGGTAAATGTGTTCAACTGTTGGGAAGACGAAGTACCCATCCAACCGGGTGCGCTCACCGAAACTGGTGGTAAGTATGCCGTCCGCTCTCTCATGGTTGCAGCTCAGTGCCTTAAGGACGGTCAGCTCGATGCTATTGTGACAGCTCCCATCCATAAAGCCAACACTCAGCTACCCGACTTCCCCTACACTGGCCACACTCCTTTCTTTAAGGAGAAGTTCGGCGCAAAGGATGTCCTCATGCTGCTCTTCAGCCACGATCTTCGCCTGGGCCTTGTTACCGAGCATATTCCGGTATCTAAAGTAGCATCGGCCATTTCTAAAGAGCTTATCTTATCAAAGCTCCAGTTGCTCCGCGAAACGCTCATCAAGGATTTTGGCATAGACAAGCCGAAGATAGCCGTGCTCGGCCTCAACCCCCACGCCGGCGATGACGGACAAATAGGCAATGAAGAGCAAACCATCATCAGGCCCGCCATAGAGCAGATGCAACAACAGGGCCATGTTGTCCACGGGCCTTACAGCGCCGACGCATTCTTTGCCCGCCATAGCTTCAATCAGTTCGATGCTGTGCTCGCCATGTACCACGATCAGGGACTAATCCCCTTCAAGACGATCACCCAGGGTGAGGGCGTAAATTATACAGCAGGCTTGCCCATCGTCCGGACCTCCCCCGATCACGGCACAGCTTTCGATATTGCAGGGAAAGACATAGCCGACCCTTCTTCCTTCCGTGAGGCAGTGTTCCAGGCGCTTGACCTTCTTAAGCAGCGTCGCATATATGCGGAGAACACCGCTAACCCAATCCGCCGCGGCAGGATCGAAAAAGAAAGGGAAGACGCAGAAGCGAAGATTGCGGAAGCATAGTCGAGGCCGTTACAATTAACTGATATTTAATACCGTTACCCCGCCAGCCAAGCTGGCGGGGTTTTATTGTAAATACCTGAAAGCAGTAAAATATCCATGACCATGAAACGAGACGGTGCTACGCAAAGCATCTGGCAGGACGGGATTGAAAATTACCAGCCTGGCAATAACTGGAAGAAGGACGAACTTTTTGATGTATTAATTGTAGGCGGCGGAATCACAGGACTTACCACCGCCGTCATACTTCAACATCAGGGCGTAAGGTGCATCCTGGCAGAAGCACATAATATAGGCTTTGGCACCACAGGCGGCACTACCGCCCACCTCAATACAATACTTGACAACTCATACGATTACATAGAACGCGATTTTGGAGAAGCCGCCGCCAGAATGGTAGCTGCCGCAACACGTGAAGCCATCGATCTGGTGGAAGGCCTCACTTCTAAGCATAACATTGACGCAGACTTCCATTACGAGCCAGGATATCTATTAGCCGTCACCGACGAAGAGGTGGATCACCTGGATAAGATATTTGCGGCTACTGTTCGTGCAGGTGTAGTTACCGACTGGACGGACAACATACCCATTACGCTTCCTTTCCGCAAGGCCTGCCGCTTCGAATTCCAGGCAAGAATACATGCCACAAAATACATCGCAGGCTTGGCAAAAGCTTTTGAAGAAGCCGGCGGCGTATTGCTTCAGCAGTGCGTTGTGAACAGTGTAGAAAATGAGCAACACTATGCCGCAGATACGTCGCTCGGTGTTATCAAGGCACATAAGGTCATCTACGCCACGCACATACCTCCTGGCATCAACATTCTCCACTTCCGTTGTGCTCCATACCGTAGCTACGTACAGGCCTTTACCCTGAAAAGCGGAGCCTACCCCACCGGTCTTATCTATGACATGAAAGACCCTTACAATTATTTCCGCACACAGACCCTCAATGGAAAAGAGTACGTCATAGCAGGCGGTTTCGATCACAAGACTGGTCACGAAACGAACACTGAGCAGGTCTTCCGCGAGCAGGAGGCATACCTCCGCAACTATTTTGATATCGGTTCCATAGACTACAAATGGTCTTCTCAGTACTTCACCACCGCAGACGGCCTGCCCTACATAGGTCGGCTCCCCGGTCACGACAACATTTACGTTGGTACCGGCTTCAGCGGCAACGGTATAACCCTTGGCTCTCTCGCTGCCAAGATCATCTGCGAGATCATCACTAGCGGGCAAAGCAAATATCAGGAACTGTTCGACCCCAGCCGCATAAAACCTATCGCCGGCTTCGCAGAGTTTGTAAAGGAAAACGCTGATGTCATAAGCCAGTTTGTTGGTTTACGCCTCAGCTATGAACAGGTGAGTGCCCTCGCCGAATTGGCTCCCGGAGAAGCCACACTGGCTAAATGGGAAGGCAAAAAGGTCGCCCTTTATAAGGATGAAAATGGAAAGGTTCACGTCCTGGACCCTGTATGCCCGCATGCTAAGTGCATAGTCAACTGGAACAGCGTCGAGAAAAGCTGGGACTGTCCCTGCCACGGTTCCAGGTTTGCTTGCAACGGCGCCCTTCTTACCGGGCCTGCCCGTGTGGGGCTCACCCAGATCAAGTGGGAGGACATCGAGGGAGATTAGTGCTCATTTGGCTTAATATCACTATTGCCCTTCTCTATCAAATGAACTAACTGCGATCACCTATATTTGCCGCATGCATTTACTTTTCGATCGGTTTACACTTGAGAATGGATTAAGGGTCCTCGTTCACCAGGATAAGACCACACCTATGGTTGCCGTAAATGTCTTGTATGATGTAGGTGCTCGTGATGAAGATCCTAATCGTACAGGCTTTGCACACCTGTTCGAGCACCTCATGTTTGGCGGCTCCGAAAACATTCCTGTTTACGATGAACCACTGCAGATGGCCGGCGGCGAGAACAACGCTTACACTACAAACGACATCACCAACTACTACATACAGCTGCCCCTCCAGAATATCGAAACAGCGCTTTGGCTCGAGAGCGACAGGATGAAAAGTCTTGCCTTCAGCCAGAACAGTCTTGATGTGCAGCGTAAAGTGGTAAGTGAGGAGTTTAAAGAGCACTACCTGAACAAACCTTATGGTGACGCATGGCAGCACCTGCGCCAGCTTGCTTACAAACAGCACCCTTACCAGTGGATGACCATTGGTAAGGAACTGAAACATATTGAAGAAGCCTCTCTTGAAGACGTACAAGCTTTCTTCTTCAAACACTACAGGCCTCTGAATGCGGTACTTTGCGTTGCAGGGAATGTTACAGTCGATCAGGTGAAGGCGCTCGCAGCCAAATGGTTCGGCGACATTCCGTCAGGTGAGCCATATATCAGAAACGTTGCTCAGGAGCCTGACCAGATAGATGAACGCATTCAAACCGTGTATGCGGATGTTCCATTGGATGCCATCTACAAGGCCTGGCACATCCCAGGCAGAATGGCTCCCGGCTACTACGCCGCGGATCTTATCACAGAGATCATGGGCAATGGCTATGCCAGTCGTCTGTATCAAAGGCTGGTTAAGGAGGAACAACTGTTTAGCAACATTAGCTGCTACCACACCGGCAGCCTGGATCCGGGGCTATTAGTTGTTGAAGGCAAGATCGTCGAAGGGAGATCAATAAACTAAGCGAACGAGGCCATAGAAAAAGAAATGCTCAAGATGACCGAGGACCGCATAACCAAG
>CAMPJV010000098.1 GCA_946886975.1 uncultured Taibaiella sp.
AAGGGTAACTGTAATGTTGCCGCATCCCAGATCAGACCTTGTCCAGAACATTACCTCACCTGTTCCGCTGCCGGTTCCTCCTCCTTGGAGTGGTCCGCAATCGCCTCCCCAGCTTCCCTTTTTGTAGGGAGTTGCGATAGATGTAGAGATGTTGCCCTTTAATAGCAGCTCATCTCCGACCATGCTGACTGTATAGGTAGGAAGGCCGTACTGGGAGTCGAATGTAATTGTGCTCCCGCTGATATTACCTTTAAAGAAACCGGGGGTAAGCGAGCCTTTCTTCTCGCACATGTAAACCCTTGATGCGGGTTCTCCCGGAATATTGCCAATGGCAAGATCAGTGCGGTCGCCGCTCGGGCCGGGCAGTCGCACCCAAACGCCGACGAAGTCGTTGCCACCGGTGGTACCTGGTCCCTGAAGTGGTCCGCAGTCACCTCCCCAGCTTCCTTTCGTGTAAGGAGTGGCAATAGAAGAAGAAATGTTGCCTTTCAAAAGCAACTCACCCCCGTCGATGCTGACTGTGTAAGTTGGAAGACCATACTGGGCGTCAAACGTAATAGTGCTTCCGCTAATGTGTCCTTTAAAAAAACCTGGAGTAAGTGAGCCTTTCTTCTCACACATGTAAACCCTCGTAGACGGTTCTCCTGGTATATTACCAATGGCAAGATCAGTGCGGTCACCACTTGGGCCGGGCAGCCGAACCCAGACGCCGGTGTATTCGCTTGTGTTGCCTCCGCCGCCCCCTGGACTTGGCATATCTTCTGCCGGTTCGCAGCCTGAAAAAATGAAAGTAGCTGTTACCAGCATTAAGAGCAGTTGTTTCATTTGTTAGTTTTAAAGTTGAGGTTAGGTTATCAATTTCGCCGCGAAGATAGTTTCAGGTGGACCCACCGGAAATACTTACATGTAGGTATTTATGCAACTTTGAAGACCTATAGGCTGAAGTCGTGAGATGCAAAATCTGCTGGAAAGGAATTCGGAGAAGTACGTTTTAAATGGGGTTGGATTGCATGCTAGCGCAGTGTGCTTTGAGTAAATTTCAGCGAAAAATCAGGTTGAAAACTAGCTTCTAAACCAAGCTCACTATACCAACAAATATTTGTAACGGCCTTCCTGATTTCGTAATATTTGTACAAGTAGAAAGACAGATCAAAGCCTTTTTATATCCTCGTCCCCGTAAGGACATTTCGCAAGACCAAAAGAGCCATTACAGCTCTCGCGCCAGAGATTCTCCGGCGCTTTACATAAGTTCATAGCAGTACAAGGTTGTCAGTGCCTGTTGCTGTTTTAGTTACTGACTGCTGAGGCGATATAATCTATCCCCTTCTAAATAACTGTGTGTTCTTCATTCGCGCTATGGTGCGTTAAATGCTGCAGCCACAAACAACAATCCTCCTCACATAGGTGCGGGAGTTAATATAGCCCGAAGGGCAAGTTCTTTGATAGATTGGGAAATAATATTGGCCTTGGCTGTTGTCATGGCTTAAATGAATCAAAAAAGAAGGCCGCCGAAGCGACCTTCTGAAAACTTGCATTAGTGCCCGCTGCTAACGGTTGCTTCCCTGGTTACCTCCCCGGTTCCCTTGATTGCCTCCCTGGTTATCTGCACGGTTGCCACCGGAAGACTGCCCGCCTTTGCGACCTGCCTTGCGGGCCTCTTCGGAATCCCATTCATGCGCAACACCTTGCTCATGAGCGGCACGTCCGCCTTTGCTGGCGATGTTTCTTTGCTCTTCAGGGTCCATAGAGGCGAAGCCACGATTGGATGAGTTGCCACTTTGGTTACCACCACGATTGCCCTGGTTGCTACCTTGATTCTTGTTTTCTGCCATAGGATAATGATTTTAATGTGCATGATAACGCAACAAGAACATGCCACGAGGCACGTTGTAGACTGGTGAGAAATCGAGTGGCGTATGGAGGTACATATAGTACTAAAAGCATTGATCTGATAGTTGATGCTTTTCTTAAGTTTACATTTTAGGGGAAGGATTGATCTCAGCTTTATGTGGAAAATTTATTCCCTGGACCGCTGAGGGGTGTGTCATCACCGCTCATCAGCACGCAAACATGTAGACAATGAACCACAGAGTATGAAAGCAAAGCAAAGCGCAGGCATATTACTGTACAGGTATGTAAATGATGAGCTTGAAGTATTGCTGGTTCATCCCGGCGGACCTTACCATGTTAACAAGGATATCGGTGCGTGGTCTATACCTAAGGGTGAGTTCGGGGAGGACGAAGAGGCGCTTGCTGCGGCAAGGAGGGAGTTTGAAGAAGAACTGGGACAAAAGTTGCTGGCGGATAACTTCATCAAACTAACACCCGTCAAGCAGAAAAGCGGTAAGATAGTGTATGCGTGGGCAGCGGAGGGTGAGCTGGACGTAGATAACATAAAGAGTAATGTGTTTAAAATGGAGTATCCCTACAAGTCGGGGAGATGGATAGATGTTGCTGAGGTGGACCGTGCGGGGTGGTTTACCGCCAGGGTGGCGAAGGAGAAGATCAATCCGGGTCAGGTGCCATTAGTGGAAGAACTCCGGGGCATGCTTGAATGAGGAAATCTTTCCTTTAAAGCTAGCCCGAATTGACTTAGTTTTGCACAATTTTATTCCTATGTCTGCTGCACCACAACACGTTCATTCTCCTGCATATTTGCTACTCGAAGACGGTACTTTATTTAAAGGGAAATCCTTTGGAGCCAAAGGGACGAGTGGGGGAGAGATTTGTTTCAATACCGGGATGACGGGGTACCAGGAAGTGTTCACCGATCCTTCCTATGCAGGTCAGGTACTGATAATGAATAACGCCTATATAGGCAACTACGGCGTGAAGAAAGATGATGTGGAGAGCCGGGGTGTGAAGATAAAGGGACTGGTTTGCAAGAACATAAGTCAGAGATATAGCAGAATGACTGCAGACGAGAGCCTGGAGGACTACCTGATCGAGAATAATATTGTTGCCATCTACGATGTGGACACCCGGGCCATAGTGCAACACATCCGCAGCAAAGGGGCGATGAATGGCATCATCAGCACAGAAATAATAGATCCTGCCGCGCTGAAAGCTGAGCTGGAGCGCGTACCTGATATGGCCGGCCTTGATCTGTCTTCGGAAGTTTCAACCAAGACAGCATATACTGTTGGTGAGCCTGATGCGAAATATAGGATAGCCGTGCTGGACTTTGGTGTAAAGCAGAGCATGCTGCGGTTCCTTTCCGGTAAGAATGCTTTTCTGAAGGTATTCCCAGGAAAGACATCTTTTAAAGAAATACTTGAATTTGATCCCAATGGGATATTCGTGAGCAATGGTCCTGGTGATCCGGCGAGCATGGACTATGCCGTGGATACTATAAAGGAGGCGCTGGCAGCCGAGAAGCCTTTCTTCGGCATTTGCCTGGGCCATCAGCTGCTTGCCCGGGCAAATGATCTGCCGACCTACAAAATGCATCACGGACACAGAGGACTAAATCATCCCGTAATGAACCTGTTGACTGGAAAGAGTGAGATCACTACTCAGAATCATGGCTTTGGGGTAGATGCTGAAGCGGCAAAGAACGCCGCCCATATTGAAGTGACCCACGTGAACCTCAATGACGGTTCTATTGAAGGGATAAGGGTCAAGGGCAAACCTGCGTTCTCGGTTCAGTACCATCCTGAGAGTACACCAGGCTCACACGATAGCAGATATCTGTTTGATGACTTTATCCAGCTGATAGAACAAAACGCCAAGTAATTCAACAATTCATCCCGGAAGACAACGGATAACCAGCAACATGGGGAACGATAAAATACTGATAATAGGTGCCTGCGGACAAATAGGCGTGGAGCTGACGTTAGCGCTTCGCAAAGCTTATGGAGCCGATAAGGTGATCGCCTCGGACATCAGAGAGGAGCATCCACTGTTACACGGCTCGGGCCCATACACCATTCTGAACGCGATGGATGGTGATGCTATCCATGAACTGGTTAAGAAAGAGAAAGTAACGCAGATATACCTGCTGGCTGCGGTGTTGTCCGCCACCGGAGAGAAGGACCCGAAGAAGGCATGGGGCATAAACATGGTGAGCCTGCTGCAGGTGCTGGATATTGCCGTTCAGGAGAAACTGGATAAGGTGTATTGGCCCAGCTCCATTGCTGTGTTCGGACCAACCACTCCGAGGGAGCATACGCCACAGGAAACGATAGTGGAACCGGGTACCGTCTATGGCATCAGTAAGTATGCCGGCGAGCTTTGGTGCCAGTACTACCACAAGAAGTGGGGACTGGATGTAAGGAGCCTGAGATACCCGGGTCTTATCAGCTGGAAGAGTGAGCCGGGGGGTGGGACGACTGACTACGCGGTTGAGATCTACTACGAAGCCATTAAGCACGCGAAGTACACATCATTCCTGAGCAAGGATACCTATCTGCCAATGATGTATATGGATGACGCCATCAGGGGTACGATAGAATTGATGGAAGCGCCCGCGGAAAAGATCAGAACAAGAATGGCTTATAATATATCCGGCATGAGCTTTAGTCCGGAGCAGGTGGCCTCTGCAATAAAGTATCACATTCCTGAGTTTGACATCAGCTATGCACCGGACTTCAGACAGAAGATAGCAGACAGCTGGCCGAAGAGCATTGATGATAGCGCCGCCAGAAGAGACTGGGAGTGGCGGCAACAATATGACCTGGACAGGATGACCAACGAGATGCTGAAGCACCTGAGGGAAAAGCTTGGGAAGTCCTAAGGCCTACACAACATATTAATACCTGAATACTCATCGCAGATGGGTATTTTTATTTATGGCAAAGCAGAAACTTGTGGTACTGACAGGAGCAGGCATCAGCGCCGAGAGCGGACTCAAGACATTCAGGGATGGTGACGGTTTGTGGGAAAACCATAGAATTGAAGATGTAGCCACACCAAGGGCATGGAGAAAAGATCCGCGACTGGTGCTGGAGTTTTACAATATGCGACGAAGGAATGTACTGGAGGCAAAGCCTAATGCCGCACATAAAGGACTGGCAGAACTGGAGGCGCACTTTGACGTACACATCATCACTCAGAACATTGATGACCTGCATGAAAGGGCGGGGTCCACAAGGGTAATGCACCTTCACGGAGAGATACTGAAGATGCGTAGTGAACATAGAGAGGATCTGGTCTACCCAATAAAGGGAGACATACTGCTCGGCGACACGGCTGAGGACGGTGCACAGCTCAGGCCACACATTGTATGGTTTGAAGAACCGGTCCCTATGATTAATGAAGCAGTGCCTGTGATGCAGTCCGCAGATATCTTTGTGCTGGTGGGCACTTCCCTGGTGGTTTACCCGGCGGCAGGGCTGGTAGACTTTGTAAGGCCCGAAGTGAAGAAGTACATATTAGACAAGAACATTCCGCCTGTAAGTCATTACAGGAATGTGGTGGCCATCGAGAAGCCTGCAACTCAAGGTATAGAGGAGTTGAAGCGGATATTAGCAGATCATTGATCCTTCCAGTTCCACCATTTCAGCTTCGCAGGTTCTCTCTGCTCCTCAGGAGTTTCAGCATAGTACACAGCGCCACGGAATACATAGAGCAAACACCGGTCCTGTATAGCGCCTGCATACTTGTTCGATTCATTATAGAGCTTCTGCGGGTCTTTGCCTTTTAGCTGTGCTACGCTCCGGATGCCGATGTTGTAGAGATCGTTAGCTATGGAGACACCCACCCCGGGAATCTGCTTCAGCTCTTTAATGATCGCTTCTTTGTCGGCAGGCATCCTAATCCTCTTTGCGGCCGAGACTAAAGAGACTGTCTACAAATTCCTCTTTGTTGAAGATCTGCAGGTCTTCCATCTTCTCACCTACGCCTATATACTTTACAGGTATCTTGAACTGGTTGGCAATGGCAAGCACAACGCCTCCTTTGGCTGTGCCATCGAGCTTGGTGATTGCTATCGCAGTTACGTCCGTAGCTGCGGTAAAGTGCTTGGCCTGCTCAATAGCATTCTGGCCCGTGCTGCCGTCCAATACAAGTAAGACTTCGTGTGGGGCATCAGGCATTTTCTTACTTATCACCCTGCGTATCTTTCCGAGTTCGTCCATCAGGTAGGCCTTATTGTGAAGCCTGCCCGCCGTGTCGATGATGACAATATCCGCATCTTTCGCTATACCGCTGGCAACACTGTCGAAGGCTACAGAGCTTGGGTCGCTACCCATCTCTTTCTTTACAATAGGTACGCCTGTACGCTCGCTCCAGATGGTGAGCTGGTCTACAGCTGCGGCACGGAACGTATCGCCAGCTCCAAGTATCACTGACTTGCCGTTCTTCTTAAAGTTATAAGCGAGCTTGCCAATTGTTGTTGTCTTGCCTACACCGTTCACACCGACCACAAGCATTACATAGGGTTTCTTACCCACAGGTACATCGAACGTACTGAACTCGGTAGAGGAAGCATCAGTGAGCATCCCCATTATCTCCTCCTGCAGGATATTATTCAGCTGGGAGGCGCCAACATATTTGTCCTTAGCCACGCGCTCTTCTATCCTTTTGATGATAGCGACGGTAGTGTCTATACCAACGTCCGCACTTACCAGCGCATTCTCCAGCTCGTCCAGTACTTCTTCGTCTACTGTGTCCTTGCCCGCAACGGCCTTACTGATCTTGGAAAAAAAGCTTTCCTTGGTTTTCTGAAGTCCCTGGTCAAGTGCTTCCTTTTGTTCCTGCTGTTCCTTGTTCCGCTTAAACAGTTTGTCGAAAAGACCCATAGTTGATATAGAAGTAAGATATACGCCATCTGCCGCAGATTGCGGTTCTGACGCTGCGAAGTTAACAGTTTAGGTGATATTCTATTTCGCTGCGTTTGGCACCTCGTCTATCTTGTAGTAAACAGGAAGCCCTTTACCTGTTATCAGCTCTCGCTCCTTATCTGCTCCTGGGCTGGAGCCTATCATAAGTAAAGCTTCACAGCTATTGATGACCGCTATCGAGATATCCATGATGGCTTTATACCTATCTGCGACTATTGCCTTATCCACGACTGGGAGTGAGGCATTCATGCCGATGATGGGGGTATGTCCAAGTTCGAGCAGGCGCGCTGCTGCTTCGTTCAAGGCGTCGAGGTTTGCCTGACGCTGTTCGGCAGTAGGGGCGGAATATGGGCCAGCGACTCCTATGATCATATTTCGACTATTGACTTACGGATCTATTGCCCCTTCCAGCACGTCTATCTTCTCCACGAAGTTCATGGAGTTGTTGATGTAGACATCTGCCGGTATGGAGTTTTCAATCCCTACATCCTCCAGCAGCCTTGAGTTGTCAAATACATGCCCAAGCTCCATAAAGTCCAGGTACGGGTCGAGACCAGTGAACAGTAGTCTAAGCTTACCCTTGTCTTCGAAGGTCTCTTTCCAGTAATCCAGGTACCTTCTGTACTCGTACAGCTCGCTTTCGGGAGCAAGCCTGTTGCGGGCCCAGTGCTTTACCTGGTTGAGCAGAGACTTGTGGATGAAGTTGAATGGGGGCATCTCATCGAAGTATGCTTCGAGGGTTTTGGATAGCTTAAGGGCTGTAGTAGATCCGGCCTCTCCGGCGGAGATGTGGTATACATTGTACTTCCTGTTCGCAAAGAGCAAGGCCACAATAGCCTCCGCCGTATAGTTCACAGGGATAATATCAAGTTGTGCGTGTTCGTTTACTGGTATCAGCCTTAGGTGGTTGATCGTGGCCATGGCCCAGAGGATAACAGGAGAGCGGGGCATGATAGGCCTGCTGTCTCCCATGATTATGCTCGGGCGGGCAACGAGTATCTGATCCTGTCGCAGGTGCTCCTTTAACAGAAGCTCTCCTTTCATTTTGGTATAAGTGTACTTCACCAGGTGGGTGGCGTCCAGATTAGGGCTTTCGTGTTCATGTACCACACGGTCTTTTACGTCCTTACCACAAATAGTAGCTGTACCGATATAAAGAAAGGTTTTAAGATGCGGCAGTTCCTTAGCCCAATGCAATATCTTGGTAAGTCCACCGATATTGGCCTTTTCTACCAGGTCGTCGTTCACGCGACTGAAGGAAGTATTGGCGGCGGAGTGAATGATGACATCTACATCGTCCAGCATCTTTTCTCCTTTCAGTGTGCCGGTAAGGTTTTCATCGAAGAGGTTGCCGAGTATGGGAATTATCTTGTTTGTATCAAAAGGATCATCATGCAGATCAAACACTGCCTCAAGTCGGCCAAGAGCGTCCTCTTTTGTCTTAGCACGAAGCAGGCAATATATCCTGTCTACTTCTTTCCGCTTTGATAAAGTGATAAGAAGTTCACCCCCTACAAGACCTGTTGCCCCTGTTAGAAATATATTCATATTGTATAACTCCGATTATATATTCTGCTTCTCCCTATAGTCAAAACAGGCTGCAAGCGCCGGCTATTAAAGAATTATGGCATGGAAAAACAGAGGCGCGAATATACTCTATTAATCGCATTTTTAGGGACATATCTATTTATATTGTTTTCATAAGCAAGCCTGTTAGAGAGAGTTCTTTATTTTTTTGGTAAGCTTACAGAGTCCTTGCCGGAGAGCATGTTTACTATTTTACTGCCAGGAGACATAATGAACTCATAGAGCATCAATACATAGGCTTTCGGTATTTTTATTCCATGG
>CAMPJV010000099.1 GCA_946886975.1 uncultured Taibaiella sp.
GTATTGAAGTGAACCCTACTGTAGATGAGAAGATATTCAAGCCTTCTAACTGATAATAGCAAGTAATTTCCATAGCCCGGTCAGTTGCCGGGCTTTTTTTATCCCAAAACGCATATCAATTTACAGGAGAGACTACTTATGAAAAAGAACTATCTAATCTTCGCTGTCCTTTTCTGCAGCAGTGCTGTGACTGGGCAAACCAAGATCACATCCTCCACATTTGGTATGATGGAGGCCCGCCATTTAGGACCGGGAACCATGAGCGGAAGGATAACCGCTATTGAGGGAGTAAATGAGGACAGTAAAACACTGTATGTAGGAACAGCCGGCGGAGGAGTATGGAAGAGCACTAATGCGGGTGCGGCTTTCAAGCCAATCTTTGACAAATACTGCCAGAGCATCGGGGCAATTGCCATTGACCAAAAGAGTCCGAGTACGGTCTACGTCGGGACGGGAGAGAGCAACATGCGTAACTCAGTATCTATAGGCAATGGTATGTACAAGACTGTGGACGGTGGATCGAACTGGGAGAAGATAGGCCTGGACAGCACGGAGCATATTGCCAAAATAGTGGTGGACCCGCGCAACCCGGACATTGTGTATGTGGCAGCCCCCGGTGCTCTATGGGGCGATAGTAAGCACAGAGGACTATATAAGTCAAACGACGGAGGGAAGACATGGAATAAAATACTTTACATAAATGAGAAGGCCGGATGTGCTGATGTGTCGGTAGATCCTACCAATCCCGATGTAGTTTATGCAACCACATGGCAGTTCAGGAGAATGCCCTATTCCTTTAATTCAGGCGGTAATGGAAGTGGCGTTTATAAAAGCAAGGATGGAGGAAGGACATGGAAGGAGCTGACCAATGGACTACCTGCGAAGCCTTTTGGTCGTGTGGCGCTGGCTTTGGCACCCAGTGCGCCGCAGAACTTACTGGCTATTGTAGAAGCTAAGGAGACAGCATTATTTATCTCCGGAGACGGTGGGGAAACATGGAAGCAACAGGCATCTACGCTGAATGTGGTGTCCAGGCCATTCTACTTTAGTACACTGGTGGTGGATCCGAAGGACCCCAAGAGAGTGTACCGGCCGGGGTTTGGCTTCTCGTATTCAAATGACGGGGGTTATTCATTTACGGACGCATCGTACGACGGAGGCTGGGTGCATGCAGATCATCACGCCCTCTGGATAAATCCGAACTACACAAACCAGATGTACCTGGGAACGGATGGGGGCGTATACATAAGCCTGGACAGAGGAGCAACATGGATGTTTGTGCATAATCTGCCTGTTGGGCAGTTTTACCATGTAGCCATCGACAACCAAAAGCCTTACCGTATTTATGGAGGCCTTCAAGATAATGGGAGCTGGGTGGCACCTTCTGCAGCACCCGGTGGTGTGGGAAACGCGAACTGGATGAACATATATTTTGGAGATGGCTTCTGGACACAACCGGATCCCACAGATCCTAATACAGCCTATGCTGAGTACCAGGGAGGAAATATTGGGAGAATCAATCTAACCACGCTGAAGTCTGTGAGCATAAAACCTCAACAGACCGCAAGAGAAGAAAAGCTAAGGTGGAACTGGAATACGCCCATAGTAACAGGGGCGGCAAATAAGCAGAACCTTTATGTGGGAGCGCAGTACCTCTATAAAACCACAGACCAAGGCAGAAACTGGACCCGGATCTCTCCTGATCTGACAACCAACGACAAAAAGAAGCAGACGCAGGAAGAATCCGGCGGGCTAAGCGCAGACAATACATCAGCAGAAAACCATTGTACGATATTTACGGTGGCAGAGTCGCCGCTGGACGCCCAAATAATATGGGTGGGGACTGATGATGGTAACCTACAGGTAACAACAGATGGCGGCAAGACATGGACCAACTGTGCGAAGAATTATGCGGCGGCAGGGATTCCTGCGCAAACATGGGTAAGCAGTATAGAACCATCAAGGTTTGACAAGAACCTGGTGTACGCATCATTTGATAACCATATGTACGGAGACCACAAGACCTATGTGGCTAAATCACCTGATGGGGGAAAGACGTGGCAGCTGCTGAATAGCGAAGAGTTTACAGGCTTTGCTCACAAGATAAAAGAGGACCTGGTGAACAAAGAACTGCTATTCCTGGGCACCGAAATGGGTTTGTTCGCTACTGTAGATGGAGGAGGAAACTGGTTCAGAATGAAGAACAATATACCTGATTATACCCTTGTGAGGGACATACAGATACACCCTGAAACACATGACCTGGTGTTAGGTACGCACGGCCGGGGGGTGATCGTCGTGAGTGATATCACACCAATGAGGCAGCTATCGTCAACAATAGCAGATAAAGAAATCTACATATTTCCAAATAAACCCCTTGCTGTCACAACGGGGAAATATGGACAGGGAGGTTTTCCATCGACGGGAGGTTGGGATGCGGGAAATCCGCCTACTATTCAACCTATACAATATTACCTTAAAGAGCGGGTCAGCTCTGGCGATGTAAGGTTGGAAATATATGATGCCCAAGGCAAGCTGGTGCAAAGCATGCCGGGGGGTAAGAGGAAAGGCCTGAACAAAGTGTATTGGAACCTGAGATATACGCCACCGAAAGTGGCAAAGGGGGGAACTAAAGTGGACTATTCGGGCTTTGTGGCACCACAGGTCTTGCCGGGAGACTATAAAGTGAAGATCAAGATTGGTCCGAAAGAGTACGATACTGAGCTAAAGCTGGTTCATGACACAGAGAACAATGCATTTAGCGATGAGGACCGGAGGGTGCAGCATGAAACAGCTATGCGGCTATACAACCTCCACGAAGAGCTATATGCCCTCGTGGAAAAGATAAATGATGAGCAGAAGCTCATAAAGGACAACAGTGATGTAGTAAAGACCAATAAAAGCAAGAAAATGCTGACAGACTACAACACCAAGCTAGAGGAACTAAGGAGCACACTTCTTGGCACTAAGCAGAAGTCCATTTTTGCTGATGAAGAAAAGCTGAGAGAGCAAATATCAGAGGTGTACAGTACCATCTGCTACCAGGAAGCAAGGCCTACAAATCTGCAGATAGAGAGAGTGTCCGGACTACTTGAAGAAGTGAAGAAAGCTGAAAAGGCCTATGAAACTCTGACCGGAAAATATGCAGTGCAGGTAAAGGAAACGATAGAAGCAGAAAAGAAACTTGGCACATCAGGTGCCTCCAGGTCGAGCAACTAGTCTATCAAACAATAAAAGATAAAGGCGTGGAATCTTCCACGCCTTTATCTTTTAAGTATGTATGGTGTTCAGTTATTCCCCTGCATCTGAATCCTTCTTCTGGATCTTGTCGAAGTCAAACATCAGAGAGAAACGGAAAGTATTTGAAAGAGGATTACGATTAACACCGCTGCCAGATGGAACGAGGTAAGCACCGTTGAGCGTAAAAACATTAAGACGAACACCCAGACCCACTGTTAGATACTTACGGTCTCCTTTGGTCTTGTCTTCATAAAAATAACCTGCACGAACAGCGAACTGGTTCTGATACCAGTATTCTGCGCCAACAGATATCTGGAATTCTCTAAGTTCTTCACTAAAGCCACCAGGAGCATCACCAAACGAGCCAATCATACCGCTAACAACAGTTTTTTCAGGTATGTAGTATTTAGGCGTACCTGTTGTGGAGCTATCGAGGGGAGTAGGAACAAGGAGCTTGTTTACATCAAGCCCAAAGGTTATCTTGTTGTACTCGTCAATAGACTTGGTGTACGCCACACCGAGACCTAAATTGATCGGAATAAAGTCCTTCCTTGTTGAATTGTAAGATATTTTAGACCCTACGTTGCTTAATACGGCACCGAAGCTGAAGTTATTGCTGCGGAACTCATCAAGCTCTTTGGTCTTGGTATAATACACTCCAAGGTCTGCGCCAAAGGCATTGCCAGGCTTATACTCCTGTCCTGGCTGGGTACTCACGCCAACAGCTAGCCCAGAGTGTATGTAACGTAATGTAAGACCAGTGGAGAGGTTTTCGGAAAGGCGACGAGAGTAGCCTACATCAAGAGAGTACTCCCTTGGCTTGCCTGTACCGGTCGCATCACCTAACTCGTTGGTAAAGTTGATGTCGCCCAAAGAAAAATACCTTAAGGAGGCACTTACAGCCTGGTTGTCTTCTTCACCAAACTTTGCGTAGCCGGAAACATATCCAAGCCAGATATCAGGAACCAGATCCTTCAGCCAAGGTGTATAAGTAAGAGAAACACCAAATTTCTTAGCAGCGAAAGGAAGTTTGGCAACGTTCCAGAACTGCGAATTTGCATCAGGTGAGATGGCAATACCTACGTCTCCCATACCACCAGACCGGGCGTCCGGAGAAATTCTCAAAAAAGGAACAGCCGTAGTAATAGTGTTTATCTGACCATTAGCGCCAGTCTGAGCGAGAGCCTGATTGGATAGACCTGCCAGCAAGCCTAATCCTATTAGAGCAAAGCGTTTTGCCATTCTATTATTATTTATTATAAAGTTTTGCAAAGGTATTTTATTTATACTTGTCAACAAACAAAGACATTAATTCGTCAAGATACGTCAGTTAGGTCTTGCGTAACAACAAGTTAACGTATCAGGACCAGTTTTTGGTATGCCGTAGTCTGAATTCCTTTCCCGGTAGAGATAATTATCCGGTAAACATATATACCAGATGGTAATTTGGCTCCGTTATTGTCAGTGCCATCCCAGGTGAGTTCTATGCTGCGACTTCCTTCTGCGAGAAAATTCTGCTCAATCGTCCGGACCTTATAGCCAGCCGTGCTGTAAATATTAATCTGAGCCTTAAGATCTTCATCAGGATGATTGTGCTCGAACACAAATGTAGTCTTGTCCCTGAAAGGGTTAGGGTAGTTCATCAGATTCTGGACTGTAACAACCTTTCCGTTTACAACTTCAAAGTTCACTGTTCCCTCACCAGAGTTGTTCTTCATGTCCCAGCCCTTTACCCTAATGTTGTGTTTGCCATCACTAAGACCGGTTAGCGGGAAGTACACATACCCACGGGTGTAGTCGTTTGGAGCAGTCTCATAATAGTCATTAAGAATAAAGGGATGCTGGATATCATCATCTAAAATACCGACAAGGTCATGGCCTACGCTGTTTCCCGAAACATTAATACCAATTTCATCAAACAACTGAACATATAACAGAGTGTTACTTCCGGTCACGCTACCGTCTCTAAAGAGGCTGTCGCCTATAAAAGGCTTAATGATAGGCGACTTGTCATCATCTATGACCACATCAGAGAAGCCTCCAATGGTTAACATAGTGTCGGCGCCAGCTGCATCAGTTGCTCCATTTTCAGCATAATAGCTGATCTTGCCTTTACCGAAATCGTAGTTCAAGTCCTTAGGAGTAATGAATACAAATGAAAACAGCCCGTTAGTAGCAGTAGCCTTTCCTTTATAAATAACATTGTTCTGAACAGCGAACTCCTTTGCAGGTCCGGTTATCGTTCTGGCTATCCGGGCCTTATCATATATGGTTACGTATACCCTTCCGTTAAAGTCAGTCAATATCTGGCCAGCCGAGTTTCTAACACTTCCGCTGATCTTATACTTTCCCAGAGCCTTCATCGTATCAACCGGCTCGGAGGTATTGCCGTCTGTAATGGCTTCAGTATATATCTCATGTCTTGGGAAAGCAGGGGTTAAAGCAGGATCCCCTAACAAAACAAACTTCCTAAAGTTGGCCAGTGTCGACTCTGCACTACCACTGTTATCGTAGGTCTCATTCTTGGAGTATCTGAAACCGTCGCCAAATGTTGGCCAATTGCCAGTATACTTTCTAAAGAATACGTCTAAGAAATCTTCATTCATTATACGGTTTTCGTAAGCATATACGAGTTGGGTGGTCGTCAAGAGTGCTATTGCTCCTCCATTAGGCTTATTAATAAGCATCTCGCCTGCTGATACATAGGCAGGGTCATCAAACTTAGCATAGTCACAAGTGGCGGTAACCATTATTGGCAGTTTATCAGCATTCTTCCAATTGTTGAAGTCATCCTGGGTGAGAATCCGCTCATGTGCCATAGTAGTGATACTGCCATGACCATTATAATTAATAAGGAAAGTACCCTTAAATACCTGGTCATTAATCATTTTATTGGCATCAGGGGCGCGTTCTCCGCCAGGGGTAGAGACAGTCTGAATAGCCGCCAGGTGAACCTTTGTTTCATTATACAAATTAGTATGATTATTAATGGCGCGAGCCATTGCTTCACCATCTTCCATATGCATGTTCCCATCCCCGTTGTCAGAAAGAATGGTTGTCGAAAGCCTCCATGGACCCAGAGAAGCCGGACTGGCGTATCGAATGATCTTATCCACAATGTCATTTGCAGCAGATTCGGTGGTAACAGGTAAGCGTCCAATGCCAATGTCTAAAGTATTTGGCGTTGCCCATGACTCTATATTCTCATTGACGTCGAGGAAGCCAAAAAAATCGTCAGAACAATAGCCGAGGATGTTATCTTCTGACTGAGCAGTTTCATAGGTAGGAACAAAATTCTGATTATTTGCGATCCTGTCTTTGTAGTCAAAAGAAGCATCACCAAACAGAAGAAGATTTCCAGGCATCTGGTTAGTGTCGTTACCAGCTCTTTGGTAGAACATCCTCACAAAGTCTCTTATAGCACCGATGTCCTGGGAGCCTGAGCCAAACTCATTATAAACCTGTTCTGTAGTAGCTACAATAACACGAAAATTATTCTTCTGCCGGTGGAATTCTGCAAGTTTATTGGCGGCATCAATAAACCTTGGATGTGTGACTATAACATAGTCAACCTGACCGCTGCCATGAAGATCCTGATTATCGACCTTTTTGACGAACTCCGCGGTCTTGAAGTCAGAGCCATCGAATGCAATATATTCATGCAGTGATGAGGCGTCCCGGCTAAACGAATATTCTGTACCAGAAAGCGAACCACTGATATTGAGGGGAACAAGAGGATCTGTGATATCCCAAACCTGAAGCGCTCCATTGGCACCCTGTATCTTAAAGTTCGCGACATTGCCGGGTCCAACGCTTCTCCAGTCCCTGAAGGTCATTGTTCCACCAGTAAATGATAGCTGACGACGCGTAAGAACCTCGATATAGTTCAGATAACCTTTACCTGTAGAGGTGCCAGGTGTATAAGTGAGCTGAACTGAGGTCGTACCTCCACTCACCGGCATTTTCAAACTAACAAATTTGGAGGTTACCGGAATATTGTCTCCCACACTTGCCAGGCTATAAGAACCAGCGCCCTGGCCATTGATGGCTATGTTAAAAAGGTTACCACTGGCAGCGGACTTTGAACCGAGTTCTATATTGACTGTAGCCGAATCGGAGAGCCCAGTGTTAAAGGAAAAAGTCCTGGTATTCAGCTTACCGGGATCAGTACTGAATTCCTCACCAAACCACTTTTTGCCAATTCTTCCGATATTGATAATATCCTCGTCATGGAACATGTGGTCGTCGAACGAGGTTACAGTAACAGTTGGACCTCCAAAATTAGGGACAGAACTTAAGCGCTTCCCTGACTCCTGCTTGTCGAAATTGAGAAAATAATAGCTTTTATCTTCGTACAGGTTCTTGCGGTGCCGGAATGTAAGATTGGCGCTATCCTTCACCCATTCATCCGGCCCGTTCGCATAAAAAAGAATATAATCGCCCTGGTCGAACTTACCGTCACCACCATCCACCACTACAATGGCATTTTCAAACAGATCGTCATGCCGCGGAGCAGCATTGCTTTCCGAGTGCATGACACCGCCATTTCCGTATAGGCCGATCTTGGCAGTGCTTACCGAGCCTGGGGTAATACCCACCTGAGACTGCAGGAAATTATAGTCTAACTTATATATACCCTTTTCCTTTACTGAAATCTTATACCAGTCTCCGGATGCCAACACACTACCAGAAGCAGTAGTTTTCGCTTTTGGGACTGAGGAAGGTTCGAACGAAGCCTCTGTAACCCTGAGCGAGAAGGATGAAAGCTGCTGAATCTGCTTCGTCTCTTGATTGACAGAGTACACAGGAATACTGACAAATGCAAAAGGCCTTTTTCTTTCTAAACCTACCACAACGCTCAGATCATCAATGCCCCGCACACTTATAGGTCCCTCAGCCTCAGTGACAGATTCGTAGGCCGAACCGGTAACCTGAACATCAGGTTTCCCATAGTTATTTAACCACACCTTTTTCACAATATAACCGTTGGCTATTTTGTCTTTATTGACAGAGAAGTGGTGCTCCACTGATTGAGAAAAAGCAATAAAGCTGCTAAAAAGAAACAGTGATAAAATAGTGGCGAATCTTTTCATTTTATGTATCTTACAGGATTGTCCGCAGGTTCTACCAAAAATACGTAATAAATGCCGTAGAAGGTTTGCGGAGGCTGTAATAGTCTGTAAAACGAAAAACATAACAGATTATTATGAATTGAGGCTAAATAAAGTTTTTTAAAAAAAACTCCCTATCTCCCTGAATGCTTGACATTTTCAAAAGAATGCTCTATCATTGTAACGCTTTTTAACAATTTTCAACCAACCGTAGCAAATATTTTTCACTGATTATGAAAAGAACTCTCATAGGCGTGAGTATGCTGTGCAT
>CAMPJV010000100.1 GCA_946886975.1 uncultured Taibaiella sp.
CCTTCACCTCGACTGGTTTATCGCCTAGTCCATCAACCATTGCCATGTCTTCCTGTACCGCATCTGGTGAAGGTTCTCGCTTTTCTCTTCCGCCGCTCAGGTCTTTAGACTTCCTTTGGTCTCCGCCGCCGGGCTCCTTTGACTGCTCACGAGGGTTCTTATTATTCTGATTATTATTCTGGTTCCTGCTGCCTCTTGGCTTAGGCTGATTTACAGCACGCAACCACTTATTCTTATTGTACAGTTGTCTAAAGTCAAGCTCACCGTTGACCTGGATATTTTGAGTATTTCCTATTGTATTGCCCAGGCTGCGCGCCAACTGAGATGCTGCAGTCCAGTTATAGTTTGCGCCATAGGTTGTCCGCAGACTTGTCCAGTCCAGCAGTGGCACCTTTTGGAGCGGCAGGTTATAGCTGGTGTTGAAAGACTGCGTATAATATGTATTTCTGCCAAACGACTTGAAGTTGTCCCACAATGTGTCTCTCTTCTCCTTAGTGTCAGCTCTGCCATAAGGCTCATCAACACGCGACTGATTGGTAGCGTGATAGTCAAACGAAAGTGACCTTGTCAGCTCCCACCGCAGATTATAGTCCCTCATCCAGGTGAAGTTCTTGTAATAAGTAGGTTGTATAGGATAGAAGGCATCACCTACATTCCTCACCTGGGTCTCATCCATTATCTTATTAAGATCGGTGCGGAAGGTGAAATTCGCAGGCAGAGGGTTGAAGTTAAAGTCCTTTATCAGGTTGAACCATTTAGACTTGGAACGGATCAGGCGTTTAAACGGCTCAATTGGCTTGGACTTGATATTATATGTATAACCCAGCCCTAGCTTATGGTTAGTCAGCTCATCGCCCTCAATAAGTGGGTTCCGCTTGAACTGCCTGTTATAAGCATAGCTCAGATCAAAGTTCTTTACGCTCCATGGCATTGTCTTCGGGTTCTGCTTTTCAGGGTTGCCAAGAATCCTAACATTAGAAACGTTTACGCTGGTAATGGATGTAAAGTCCTGGGCCACCTTTTTCATCGAGTCTCTCTGCGTCTTATCTTTTGCCTGGCTCAGCTCATCTTTGTACTTAACATCGAGGTCATAGGGATCATACTGAGGGTTGCTGATGGTCTCTGAATAACCCACGAACACCGGCAGCTGAACTCCCCAGTTCCTCGGCATCAGTTTGCCCACATTCAGGTTAGTAGATGCGTCATACTGATAGTAGTTATCCCTAAAGCGCTGGTTAAGCTTCTGGTCGATGTTACCATAGCCCTCCGTATGCATGCTTCCGCTCAGTCTTACGCTTCCAAGGTCGGCTAGCTGCACATTCACCTTGCCGGTCGCCGCATACCCGGGGCTTTCATTCAGGCCGGTCATCCGCAGCTCATTATACCACACCTCCGCGCACTTGGGCAATCCATCATCAGCAGGCGTATTGTTGGTCTTCTTTGGATTCAGGATACCTAGCATTATTGTCTTCGCATCTCCAAGATTTGGGCTACCGAGTATTACGATGGTATTTCCTTTATCATCAGTTGTCTGATATGGAACATAGGAAGGCAGGCCCTGTGTATTTCTTTCAGTCTTCACCCTTACAAGATCTTCAAGTGCCAGGTCAAGTTTATTCGCGTCCGGCCATACAAGATCAGAGGTGGTACTTCCTGGGCTTGTGATCCTTAATGGTATCTGGTATTCATAATAGTTGTTGGTAAAGTCGCTCCCTATACGAATGAAGCCTTTGACGTCTCCGTCTTTCAGGGGCGCTTGATTTACCTGCGATTCCGCATGTATAAACATCCTGAGTCTGCCGAACTGACGCATATCTACGCCTACTTCCTTAAAGATGGCCCGGGCATCTCCATCCTTGAGGCCGCATACCTGCAGGGCTATAGATTGCTCATTCAGCTGGACGCTCTGTCCGTTCGCTACCGCTGCCTGTTGCCTGTCCACTCCGGGTGGAATTACATAATTGACCGGAACTCTGTCGCTGTTCTCTTCCAGGCTCACAGAGGTAACCGCAAACTCGGTATTCTTCTGATCCTCTTCAGGGACGTTCTCGCCCGGACTTTGTAGCGAGAACTGGTAACGACGCCACTGGTTCCTTCCTAGTTCGAACCTCGCAAAACGAAGAATAGTACTGTCCTGGAATTCACTTAAGAACAGACGAATAAAACGGATAGACCTGAAGTCAGCTATGTTACCCACTCGCTGGTCGAAATCTCTGATCGGGATTTTGTACTGATACCATGTCTCCTGTCCCGTGCTCCCATTAGGAAGCTTCACATTGCTTGTTACAGCGTTCACTATAAAATTCTGACCCACCACCATCGTGGCAGGGTTCATCTCTATTCGGTACTGATAGTAATCCTCGGATTCGTTTAGGGTATTATCCCTGTTTATGTCTTCGGACTCTGGAATATTAGTGGCCGCATTAGAAAACGATTGATTTGCGCCTGTCACAGGAGAGTTCCCATGTGGATTATTAAATTTCTTATACCGCTGCAGGATTCCTGCGTTCGCCTGATCATACTCCGACCCCCTATAATAACGGTAGTTGTCATTTGACGGGTCGGCCTCAATCTCAGCCCTCACGCCTGGAGCTATACTGGTCAGGCTTGACAGGTAAGGTCCAAACTTTCCTCTTTCTTCTTCATCACTCATGCCGTCATATCCTACGTCCTGTACAGCTCTCGCTGCTTCATCATTATCAAAGGCGCGCACGATTTGCGTTTGCAGGCTGGGAACAAATCCCCATGCACTTTGCTGGAGTTGTGACTGCACTTTAGGATAGGGTATTCCATTCTCGAAGAACTTCCGCGAATCTTTTAACACGTCCTCAGACACATTACCAAGGTTGATGTATAGACTTCCACCCGGAGAACTGGATTTATTAATAAAGGGGTCCATCATCCAGAATTCTATGAACTCTACATTGGACTGCTCAAAGTCACTGTATTCGATAGACCGCTGAATACCTCCCCATCTGGTGGCCGGATTCTTAAGCGTACCATCATTGTTCAGGTCGACATCAAAATTATAAGGACCTCTCTCCCGTGGATAGAATCCGAGGTCAAAGGTGGTGAGACTTGTTTGGAAGTTTGGTAGCTGCTTTGTCTTAAATACTTCTGTTTGTTGCACCAGTCGTATATAGTGCTGGTTAGAGTCCTTCTTCACATACTCTGCTATTCCACCCACACCATCTATCATGGTGGGTTCTATCGTATACCACGCCAGTCTCGCCCTGTTCTTCCCATAGTTAAGGTTGTCTACAAGCTTGGCCTCCGGGAAAAGCTCCCTGCCATTCTTATCTCTTGCTCCTACAGGTGTAGAGGCCAGAGACCAGGCCTGCGCCGGCAGGCGAAGGTCAATCCCACTCCTCGTACCTTCAAAGTCATCTATGTACACCGCTCCCTCAGGGTCGAGTGCGTTGATCTGCTTCGGGTGGCCCGGCAGCAATCCAGCAACCTCACCAGAGGCTGTTATAAAAGACGACGCGGTGGTAGAATAAAGTGGCAGCTTATCAAGAGCCCTTGTCAGGCCCGGAAATTCTGATTGATAATTCGCATCCAGGCCAAGCACCGTGTTCTTGATCGGATCTTCACCAAATGTTGTCTTTTGGGTGAACGGTCTCTCCGTCAGCCTCATAAATGTTCCACCGAGTGCCAGCTTGTTATTCAGATAGTAGTCGAACCTCGCGCCCATGAAGTTCTGCTGCTGGAATCCAAATGTCGCATTGTCCTCATAGGTCACGTTTATGGGTATCCCGGAGTTGAGAATGCCCATGTTAATGATCTTCAGTCTGCCAATTCCATAGTCTATCTGGTAGTCCGCATTCTCTATAAGTCTCTGTCCGCCGGCTGTTACCACTACGGAGCCTTGCGGTATATTGAAGCCTCCCAGGAATATTTCTGAAGAAGAAGCTGACCTGTAAGTACCTCTTATGACATATCGGTTGCTTTGCTGGAACTGTCGTGCTACGGTCTTTGTCGAGTCATAAAGGATGTTGTACAGGTACTTTCGCTCTAGTTGAGGGTTGCCTCCAAAAGCAGGCTGAAGGTCTCTGCCAAATGGCTCCAGTACCGGGAACATGATCTTGCCCTGCTGAGTGTTAACGGTAATGCCGTCTACAAAGTCAAATATCCCATCCGGCTGTGGGTCATTCTGAAAGTTAAGCCTGTCCAGGTTCAGCAACGTCAGCAATGGAATTCCTTTGTTAGGCCCTTCTGGCAGATAGCGTAGTTCACCTCCTCCGGGATTCTGGTACAGCACATTCAATCTGAAGTCCTCTTTCGATACGCCCATGCCACCTAATGCATACACGTTCTTCATCATCAGGTCCCATATCGGCAAGGCTGGTCTTGCAGAAGTACCTTTTAGCAGCTTCATGTAAAGCACCTTGGTGGTGTTAGTGCTAACGTTTGGATTGCTGATGGAAGACGTATCTCCGCCGGGTGGAAGATCCTCTGCAAACTCACCCACCTGGTAGGGCTTACCATTGTAGGTATATCTGAATGCTACGGCAAGGATATCATCAGGATTGAGCGTTGTGTTCAGCGATATGTATCCCAGCTGAGGATTAAATGAATACTCCGATGGGTTCAGCTTTCTTGCTGTTGCTCTTTCGAAGTCCACACTCTGCTCCAGTAATAAGGGTGGGTCCGTAACAGTCTTCGTCGCGAATTGCTGCAGTCTTCCGTTAGGATTTTGCAGCAGGCGGTCATATATCTGGTTCGAGCGGTTATCCGCCGGCACCTTCCCGGGAACGCTGCTGCCTATCAGGTTCTGACGATAAGGGTTTTGCTCACCAAGGTCCATGAAGGCGATGATATCACGCACGCCATCCACCGCTCCGGTCCTGTTAGTCACCCACACTTCTATCCGCGTAATGTTCACCAGTGAGTTCATCACAGGGAAGTTCTTCAGCGCCCCGTTGTAGTTGTCATGGAAATATTGCGACAGAAGGAAGTGCCTGTTCTCTTCATACTCATCGGCCTTTAGTGCGAACTGCTGCGTCTGCGCGCCGCCTTGTATGCTAAGGCTTTGTCTCTTCGACTTCTGCTGAGACAATGCAGCAGTAACCCATAACTTTCCGAATTGCAGCTGCGTCTTTAGACCAAACAGCGACTGTACCCCGCTAATCAGGGTACTATTCAATGGGAAGCTTATGTTTCCTGCTTCAATTTTCTTGATGATCTCGTCTTCCTTACCTGTATACTCCAGCTTTTGTACATTCTGGTAGTCAAACGTAGCCTTGGTATTGTTGCTGATGTTTAGCTTTAGCTTATCTCCCACTGTTGCCAGCAGGTTGATATTCATCTGCATGTCAAAGTCAAATACTCCGTACTTCTGTGCTCTCTGCACCAGGGTAGGGTTTTGTATGTTCTGCCAGTTACCGCCTATCGTCACATCTACGTTACCCTGCGGCCGCACCTGTATGGAGTTCCCTCCGAAGATCCGGTCAAATATCCCCTCCCTGTACATCTGGGGCAGCGTTGGCTTTTTATTAAACAGGGTCAGCGCGTCCATCCTGCGTCTCCAGTACTCCTGCTCATCCTGCTTTCCCTGGTACTTCAGGTACTCATCCATCGTCATGTACGTGGGGTTACGATAGAACTGGTTGCCTATCTTCTCCGTGAGGTAGTACTTATTCTCTACAGGATCATACTCTACGGTCTTATTGATGTTAGAAGGATCATTCAGGTCCATGCTCGATGGGGGTGGGTCCACCAGGGGGTCGCCCGTACGGTCATGTATAGGAAATACCAGCTTTGGAGAGTCCTGGTTCACCAGCGGACTATCAGGCTGAGGTTCAGGATCGTAATCAAATGGAAAACGGAAGCCTCTTGCGCCAGCATTTGCTATTGCTACTATCGTAACAATGAAAAACAAAAACTTATATCCAAAATTGCTATTTCCCTTCAAGCTACTCGTAGATTTATAATGCGCGCAACGCCTGTTTGATCAATTCCTCTACAGATAACTGAGAGACATCTTTGATTTTTCTAATAGCTCCCTCCGCAACTCCCTTATTGATGCCAAGATTCACTAAAGCAATTAACGCATCTTCCTGTGTTGTATTGTGCTTCGGCAGCGATAAATTGTCAGTATTCTTCCCACTCGCAAGCTTCCCTTTCAGTTCAAGCACAATTCTTTGCGCGGTTTTCGCCCCTATCCCTTTCACTCGCTCCAGGGTCTTTATGTCTTCTGTTGCAACAGCTCTTTCCAGTTCCTCCGGTGTCAGCGAGGAAAGTATGATTCTCGCAGTGCCCGCCCCTACGCCATTTATGCCCAAAAGCTGACGGAACGTCGCCCGCTCCTGTTCATCCGAAAAGCCGTATAGCACCCATGCGTCCTCTCTCACCTGCAAATGCGTGTACAGCCTGCATTTGATCAGCTCCTGTATTTTAGCATAGGTCTGCAGGGTGATGTTCACCTCATAGCCAACACCATTCACCGCTAAGTAAAGTAAAGATGGAGATTTATAGGTTAGCTCTCCTTCCAAATAAGCAAACATAGTTCCTGATTGTCCTCTTCTATTGCGCTAAAATAGGGGATTACCCCCTATATAAAAAAAGAGCGATATGCCTTTGATATCGCTCTGTAAATTACTAAAAATCATGGGATTTTAATACCACCATGGCGTCTTTTTACTTGGCACTTTAAAAATTAGCGTCAGGCCAAAAGTTGAGTACGAATCTTTATTGGATGCATTCCCGCGGTTCTCACCGGGAGCATGTTTCCCTTCATGGATGATCTGCCATGATTTATCCTGCATTTCAGCGGCCAGAGCAGCCTCCGACGGCGTCAGGTAGGTACTGTATATAGCAGGATCAACATACTTTCCGCTCACGTTATCCAGCTGATCGGTAAAGGTCATGCGATACAGCCACTCCACGCCTAATGCCAGGCGGCGGCCTATATCCCATCTCACACCAACACCCATAGGCACGGCTACCTGCCAGAGGCTGTAGGTCGGCTGGGAATCCCCATATGCTTCGGAAGGAAGACCTGTCGCTTCCACGTTCAGATCGTAAAGATTTACATATCCGCGGTCGTTACCAGCTCTGTCAATGTACTTCGCCGTTGGCTTGAAGTGGAAATAAGCAGCTCCAAGCAGCGCATACGGCTGAAATCTCTTGGCCGCTCCCGCACTTTCGTAGTTAAACCTTCTCGGCGTTATCTCAAACAACAGGCTCGTCTCCCATGTGTTAGCACGTATGCTTAGGTTGCGCACATATCGCTGATAAGCATCGGCCTCAATAGTGGCTGCCTCGTTCGACTTGCCCTCATTCCAGCTATCAGTGGCGTATAGCGTTCCGTAATTCCCGCCAAGCCTTATGGCAAATGCAGGGTGTGCCGAATACCGCACGAAAAAACCTCCCATAAAAGTAGGCTTATCCCAGTATCCGCCATTAGAATAGTGGTCTATAACAGATTTAGTCCCCACATCTGACCAAAGGTCCAGCAGTCCAATATTCGTACCGATCGCCCATCCCGGCGGCTCAACGTACTCTTTGGAATGTCCCAGCTGGGCACTGGAAGTGCCTGCTGTGGCTGCGCTGACGCAAAGGATCAATATGCTTCGGATGAATTTCTTCCGCATGAACTCAGGATTTAGCGTACAAGATAAAAAAATTATTTGCCTTTAAAAATAGCTTTTCTTTTTTCTAGAAAAGCACCAGTGCCCTCTTTCATGTCTTCCGTGGCAAAACACTCACCAAAGCGGCTGATCTCGTTGGCAAATCCCTTCGGCTCCGCCTTAGCAGCCTCATTCACGCAGGCTATCACTTTACTTACGGCTACTGGGGCCTTGGTCTGTATTTTCTGAAGTATCTTTTTGGTCTCGTTTAGTAGTTCTGCGATAGGAAAAACATGGTTCACCAGGCCCAGTGCTTTGGCATCCTCAGCTCCTACCATATCTCCCGTCATCATCAGCTCCATGGCCTTACCCTTACCTATCAGTTGCGTCAGACGTTGCGTACCACCGTAGCCGGGTATCAGTCCCAGGTTCACTTCCGGCTGACCGAACTTCGCATTCTCACTAGCCGTGCGGAAGTGACAAGCCATAGCCAGCTCACAGCCACCACCCAGGGAAAATCCATTGACCGCAGCCACCACAGGCTTAGGGCAATTCTCAATTTTATCAAACACCAGGTCCTGGCCTTTCTTAGCCAGTGCCTCACCGCCCTTAGCATCCAGGGACGTAAACTCAGAGATATCCGCGCCAGCCACAAACGCCTTCTCACCGGCGCCTGTCAGCACTACACTCTTTACCTCGCTGTTAGTGTATACATCTTCCATCACCTTCCCCAGTTCCTCTATCACATCTTTATTTAGTGCATTCATCTTATCCGGGCGATTGATAGTTACCACCAATGTCCCTTCCTGCAGATCCGTTAATAGTGTTTGATACATGTGTTTACTTATAAGTTTTATAATTAGACTTGTTTATCTCTATGATCGTGGAATTTGGAATCTCCCAACTGGAATTTCTGACCCTTAGACTTGTTTATCTCTATGTTCATGTAATTGGGAATCTTCCTACTGAAATTTCTAACTCTTAGAA
>CAMPJV010000101.1 GCA_946886975.1 uncultured Taibaiella sp.
CCGAGGTGCTTGCTAAGGGGTATGACGCGGTATTTGTGGGATCGGGTGCGCCGAGGGGAAGAGACCTGGAGATACCCGGAAGAAAAGAAGGTGCGGCTAACATACACATAGGTATAGACTGGCTGGCAAGTGTAGCTTTTGAGCATATCAGCAAAATTGGCAGGAAAGTCATAGTGCTTGGAGGTGGTAATACTGCCATGGACTGCTGCAGAACTAGCAGAAGGCTTGGAGGGGAGGAGGTCAAGGTGATAGTTCGCAGTCCTTTTGCCGAAATGAAAGCCTCTCCGTGGGAAAAGGAAGATGCGATGCATGAGGATATCCCTATTATTGACAATCATGTGCCTAAGACATTTGTAATAAAGGAAGGTAAACTTGCCGGGATGACCTTTGAAAAGGTACATGCGGTGTATGACGAGAAGGGAAAGCGATCGCTGGTGCCAACTGGAGAGTCTGAAGTATTTGTTGAAGCTGATGATGTGCTTATCGCTATAGGACAGGAGAATAGCTTCCCATGGATTGAAAGAGACCTGGGCATTGAGTTTGACAAATGGAATATGCCAGTGGTGGACCCAGTGACTTATATATCTACTAATAACAGGGTATTCTTTGGCGGAGATGCTGCATTCGGACCAAAGAATGTAATAACGGCTGTGGCACATGGACACCAGGCGGCTATATCAATGCACTACCAGGGCACCGGGCTGGATATCAACGAGCGTCCTTCGCCATTTGTAAACCTTGTCAGCCAAAAGATGGGAATACATGAATGGAGCTACGACAGCTATGTGGTAGAAGATCCGCGATATATTGTTCCGCAGGCTGAAAAAGAGAAGACACTGAAGGACAGAAAGAAAGAGGTGGAGCTGGGCTTTGACGGTTTGACCGGATTTAATGAAGCACAGCGTTGTCTGAACTGTGATGTGCAGACAGTGTTTACTGAAAACAAATGCATAGAATGTGATTCTTGTATGGATATATGCCCTACTGCCTGCATCAGCTTTATAACCAACGGAGATGAGATGGATCTGCGGACGCGAACGAAGATGCCTGCAATGAATACAGAGCAGGACCTGTACGTGTCTGATATATTACCTACGAAACGTGTGATGGTGAAGGATGAGAACGTATGCCTACACTGTGGTCTTTGTGCAGAGCGCTGCCCTACCTCAGCATGGGATATGAAAAAGTACTTTTATAATGTAACTAAAGCGCCACATGCATGTCATCAGGAATTAGCTCTGTAAATGATTTCGTAGTACGGTTTGCCAACGTAAATGGCACAGGATCTGCAAGTGCCAACTATCTCTTCACGAAAGCCATCTTCAGGATGGGTATACCCGTTACTCCCAAAAATATATTCCCTTCGAACATCCAGGGTTTACCGACATGGTATGAAGTGCGCGTAAATGAAAAGGGATGGCTGGGACGACGGGAAGGAATAGACCTGATGGTGTGCGTGAACCCGCAGAGCATGGCTAAAGATGTGGCAGATGTGATGAGCGGAGGTTTCTTCCTTTATGATAATACTAAGAAACTACACCCTGAATTTATAAGAGAGGACGTGAACTACCTGGGCATTCCACTGATGGAAATGTGCAACAGAGAGTACAGTGATCCAAGGCAGAGGCAGCTGTTTAAAAATATAATTTATGTAGGAGCGCTTGCGGCCCTGCTAGATATAGAATTTGATGTGCTGGTTGGACTGTTAGGTGAACAGTTCAAAGGAAAAGAGAAACTAATAGCTCCTAACGTAAAGGCACTGCAGATGGGAGGGGACTATGTAAGGGAACACTTTAAGTGTCCCCTTCACATAAGAGTGGAAAGGCGTGATCTTCTCGGCGACTCAATTATGATAGAAGGGAATGCCGCTTGTGGTCTGGGGGCGGTCTATGCCGGAGCAACGGTTGCGGCTTGGTATCCCATAACTCCGTCCACCTCTGTAGTGGAAGCGTTTGCAGACTATGCAGCAGACTACAGAGTAGACCCGATAACAGGAAAAAAGAACTACGCGATAGTGCAGGCAGAAGATGAACTTGCTGCTATCGGAATGGCAATAGGCGGCAACTGGAACGGAGCACGGTCTTTCACTGCGACCAGTGGTCCAGGGCTTTCCCTGATGAATGAATTTCTGGGGCTGGCATATTTTGCGGAGATACCTGTGGTGCTTATAGATGTGCAAAGGACGGGCCCTTCGACAGGGATGCCGACGCGTACACAACAATCTGATATAATGGAGGCAGCGTATGCTTCGCATGGAGATACGAAGCAGGTGTTACTATTTCCCTCTACACCTAAAGAGTGCTTTGAGATGACTGCGGACGCGTTTGATCTGGCTGAACAGCTGCAGACTCCTGTAATACTCATGACAGACCTGGACCTTGGGATGAATGACCATGTGTGTGCGCCACTGGAGTGGAACGATAACAGAATGTATAAGCGGGGCAAGGTGCTAAACGAAGAACAGCTAAATGATGTAGAACGTTTTGGGAGGTACCTGGATGCTGATGGGGATGGGATCGCCTATAGAACCTATCCCGGCACGCATCCGACCAAGGGTTCATTCTTTACAAGAGGAACATCCAGAGATGAGTATGCTACCTATACTGAGGATGGAACTATTTACAAGAGGAATATGGACAGGCTTATAAAGAAGTGGAACACAGCTAAGGACCTAGTTCCTGCACCTGAATTCTTCCAGGAGAAGTATGAGTATAGCAATGGTGTACTATTCTTCGGGACTTCGAAATATGCTGCTGAAGAAGCTATTTACTTAATGAAACAGCTGGGCATTTACCTGGATGCGATAAGGATAAAGTCCTTCCCGTTTAACCAAACGGTAGAGGACTTTATCGCCACGCATGATAGAGTATTTGTGATAGAACAAAACAGGGATGCGCAGATGAGAAGCCTATTGATGATAGAGCTCGGTGCGGATCCTAAGAAGGTGATATCGGTGCTGAACTATGATGGAATGCCGATAACAGCAGCTAACATTGTGAAGCAGATATCAGGTCAATTAATCGTTTCTCCTGAAACAGAAAAGGCTATCTAGATGACATATATACGTCCGAAGTTTCGACACCCGGAACTACCGAAGAATAAGCTGGGATACAACATTAGCCACTATGAGGGTGCGCTCTCAACCCTATGCGCAGGCTGTGGACATGACTCGATAAGTGCGGGCATTGTGCAGGCATGCTATGAGCTGGACATTGAGCCGCATAAAGTAGCTAAGCTCTCGGGTATTGGTTGTTCCTCTAAAACTCCAGCCTACTTCCTGAGCAATTCGCATGGATTTAATTCGGTGCATGGGAGGATGCCTTCAGTGGCAACAGGTGCCAATCTCGCTAACAAAGAGCTACTATATATCGGCATATCAGGAGACGGAGACACTGCGTCTATAGGAATGGGACAGTTCGTGCATGTGATAAGAAGGAACCTGAACATGGTGTACATAGTGATGAATAACGGATGCTATGGACTTACCAAAGGACAGGACTCGGCGACCGCTGATGTGGGGTCGAAGAATAAGTCGGGAAAGGTGAACATGTTCGAAGGTATAGATCTATCCAGCCTGGCAATAGAGCTAGGAGCTTCATTTGTGGCTCAGAGTTTTTCCGGTGACAAGACACAACTGGTGCCGCTGATAAAGGCTGCAATAGCGCACCCGGGCTTTGCGTTCATCAATGTGATCTCTCCCTGTGTGACTTTTAATAATAATGTCGGTTCTACGAAATCATATGACTATGTGCGGGAGCATGCTACACATACCGGTACGACAGACTTTGTTCCGATGATGAAGGAGATCACCACATCGTACGAAGAAGGAACGGTGGAAGGAGTGAGTATGCATGATGGATCGATACTGCAGCTGCATAAGCTGAACAAGGACTGGGATGCCACAGACAGGCTGTCGGCGATAACAGCTCTGAAGAAAGCAACTGCAAGAACTGAAATACTGACGGGGCTTCTATACATAGAGGAGAATTCGAGTGATCTCCATAATGTGCTCGAGACTACAGATACTCCATTGAACAAGCTGAAGGAGGATGTCCTTTGCCCAGGATCAGGAGCATTGAAGGAATTAAACGACTCGCTGAGGTAAGCGAGCTAAACTCATAGACAAGATAAAAGCCGGAGCTGACGCCCCGGCTTTATTATGTGACTAAGTTGATTAATTACTAAGCTTCCTGTGCAACTTTAGAACCACGCTTAACCTTCAGGTTTGCATCAAGCGCTTCGAGGAACTCCTCTGTGTAGAGGTAGTGCTCGCCGTGCTTTACTTTGTTGCCATGTACTGAGATGGCGAGGTCTTTAGTCATCTTTCCACTTTCGACAGTTTCGATACATACATCTTCAAGAGCCTGGCAGAAGTCAATAAGTTCCTGGTTGCCATCGAGTTTGCCACGGAAGGCAAGACCGCGCGTCCAGGCGAAGATGGAGGCAATAGGATTAGTTGAGGTTGGATTGCCCTTCTGGTGCTCGCGGTAGTGACGAGTAACGGTGCCATGTGCTGCTTCCGCTTCCATTGTTTTGCCATCGGGAGTGACAAGCACTGAAGTCATGAGGCCGAGAGAGCCGAAGCCCTGAGCAACGGTATCGCTCTGTACGTCGCCATCGTAGTTCTTACAAGCCCAAACAAAGTTGCCATTCCATTTCAAGGCACTAGCAACCATATCGTCTATGAGGCGGTGCTCGTAGGTGAGGTTGGCGGCATCCATCTGAGACTTAAACTCTTTCTGGTACACCTCTTCGAAGATGTCTTTGAAGCGGCCATCGTATTTCTTGAGAATGGTATTCTTTGTAGAGAGGTATAGAGGCCACTTCTTCTGAATAGCCATATTGAAACACGCACGAGCAAAGCCACGAATAGATTCATCAGTGTTGTACATGGCCATCGCTACACCATCTCCCTTGAACTGATATACTTCGTGCTCTATGACCTCACCGTTCTCACCTTCAAACTTGATGGTGAGCTTTCCTTTGCCTTTTACGACGAAGTCTGTGGCGCGATACTGATCTCCGAAAGCGTGACGCCCGACAATAATCGGTGCATTCCAATTGGTGACGAGGCGAGGGACGTTCTTAATGACTATGGGTTCGCGAAAGACAGTGCCGTCAAGGATGTTACGAATGGTGCCGTTAGGACTCTTCCACATCTGCTTCAGACTGAACTCCTTTACGCGGTCTTCATCAGGTGTAATTGTAGCACACTTGATACCGACCCCGTATTCTTTAATGGCATTGGCTGCATCAATGGTCACCTGGTCATTTGTCTGGTCGCGGTACTCGACGCCGAGGTCGTAATACTTAATATCAACATCTATGTAAGGGAGGATCAGCTTGTCTTTAATAAACTTCCAGATGATTCGAGTCATCTCGTCTCCATCGAGCTCCACTACGGGATTTGCTACTTTAATCTTTGCCATGAGTATCTTTTACTTGCTTTTTGATCTGTTAGTTTACCCTTGAAAATAGGTAGAATTAGTACACTAAACAGGAGGGTCGGCAAATTTATAAAAATATATCAGCCGTCCAAAAGGCAGAGCAGGGCCGGTGTAGCAGCGGTGCAGAAACGTTGCAGCGTTGCTGAAGATCCGTCCGTACTCCATAGTTACCCCGTATTTAGCCCGTATTTACCCCGTATTTACCCCGTAAAAAGCCAATCATACGCCCAAGAAGAAGGCAACGAGACCTCATTCTCGACCGTACCCTATAGTAGAGTGCACCTTGCTGGTTAATATGTTATTTGCTGGTTAACAAACTGTAAACTGCTGGTTAACGAGTTGCAAAGAGGTTGTTAAGAGCTTTAACAAATTTCTAATACGGCCGTGGAATGCCAATTTTTATCGCTAGAAAAAGGAGAGAGAAATAAAGGAGAGATTTCAAGAAGAGGGCGTGAGTATTCATGCTCTATCTGCATCTGCGTTACTTACGCATTCCCTCCCTTTTTCCTAAACGCAAAACACGCAATATGAAAAAAGCTATTAAAGCAGCAATCCTGCTATGGGACGAGGTATGCATGCTTGCAAACAAACAAAAACTCAAGTATTCATTCTTTGTACTACTAACGTGGGCCAGCTTTAGTGCCAACGCACAAGCCCCAGGTATCACCCCGATACTGGTTGCACCAAACTCCTTAAATCTTCCATTTGCGGTTGATGGCCATGTAGTAAGGCAAAATACTGCTGCCTCTGCCCCGGCGGACTGGACAACTACAGCCGCGCAATTTCCTACGGGTGCCCTCTTTAGCCCGATTACAGGTCAAGGCTCTACGTTTCCTGTAACATTGACAAAGCACGTTGTGGAACCATATTACTCAAACGATGATGTATTCGGTAGCGGTGCCAAGGCTAACGATAATCCAAACACAGCATGGACTTGGGTGATCGGCAGCGCGGGAAACAAGAGCGATATGAACAATGCTCTCGTTCACGTAGCGGCGGATGCAAATAATAATACCTGGGCGATACTGGCAGGAGACAGGCTGGCTCAGGACGGTACGAGCTACCTGGACTTTGAGTTCTTGCAAGCGCCGTTGTTCAAAACAGCGACAGGAGGATTTTTTACAACTGCCTCGAACGCCACGGGTGGAAGAACTCCGGGAGATTTGCTTGTAACTGTCGAATATGTAAATGGAGGACTTACGCCTAATATCTTTTACTATAGATGGCTTTTTTCAGGGGTGGCATATGACTGGGTTAGTTTTACACCCGGAGCGAACAGCACATATGTTGCCAATAACGCGACAACTACTAATGTACCATATGGAGCATTTGGCAGTACAACGTACCCACCAAACGCCTTTGTGGAAGCGGCGGTAAATATCACGGCCTATATTACAAATGCTGTAAATGACCCGTGTGCAGGCATTACCTTTCAGACGATGTTCATAAAAACCAAGGCATCGAACTCTGCGAGTGCGGCGTTAAAGGATCTGATCGAACCAATCCAGCTTTCTGCAAAGGCTGGCTTGTCTGTTACGACGAGCACAGGGAAGATTCCCTGTTTTGGAGGTACAACAGTACTAAATACAACTGCTTTGATGGGGACCCCGCCTTACCAATATAGCTTAAATGGAGGGCCATACCAATCTACAAGCAGTTGGAACGTGCCAGCAGGAGGTCCATACATTGTAACCGTTAAGGATGCCTCGAATTGTACATCTTCGGCAGCCAGTGTGACCATCACTCAACCGGTTCAACTAACTGTCGCTTTCAATAACCAAACTAATATTGCTTGTTATGGCGGGTCCAATGGAACTGTTACAGCATCACCCAGTGGCGGCAAGCCTCCATATCAATATTCATGGAATACTACACCAGCGAAGACTACGGCGACAGCAAGCGGACTTTCTGCAGGGACATATATTGTGACTGTTACCGACTCAAGCGGTTGCGTAGTGAACCAAAGTGTAACCATAACACAGCCCTCGGCACCACTTACATCGACAATATCCGGTATGAGTCACGCTACCTGCTATCCAATACCCAATGGAACCGCAACAGTATCAGCAGCAGGTGGTACTACCCCATATAGTTACTCATGGAATACTACCCCGATTTCTAATACTGCGACAATCTCGAGTCTCAATGCTGGTCTTTATACGGTTACGGTTACGGACGCTCAAGGATGTACGACAACCAAATCCGTTAGTATCTCAATGCCCTCGGCAATCATATCATCTGCAGGAACAGCCTCATCAATACAATGCTTTGGCAACGCTACTGGCACGATGACGAGTTCTGTTAGCGGCGGTGTTCCACCTTATTCCTATTCCTGGAACACGACGCCGGTACAAACCACTCCAACAGCAACGAACGTGGGTGCCGGCAGTTATATATTAACGATAACAGACGCTAACGGATGTCCTGACACTGTGAACCTAGCATTGACCCAACCAGCGGAGCTTACTGTTAATGCTGCCATTTCCAACCTTTTTTGCCTGGGAGGGAGCAATGCGACCGCTACGGCGATGGTTTCGGGAGGAACCGCACCGTACACTTATTCCTGGAACACTACACCGATACAAACAACGGCCACCGCAGCAGGTCTGACTGTAGGTAACTATATGGTGACTGTTACCGATGCCCACGGATGCCAAACATCTACCGTTGCTTCTATCGGATTACCTTCGACTCCGATCTCCGCGTCAATTGGCACCGTTATACCTGTTTCCTGTTTCGGTACCTCAACAGGGAGCGCGACAGTAATTGCAACAGGTGGAACGACTCCTTACAACTATTCCTGGAATACAAATCCGGCAAAATACACTGCCACTGCCAGCAACCTGCCAGCAGGGAGCTATACTGTGACAGTAACCGACAATAACGGCTGTGCTGTCACTACATCTGTTACCATTACCCAACCAGCAACCGCTGTGGGAGCAACCATCAGCAGCGTAATAAATGCGAGCTGTAATAGCGGTACCGACGGTAGTGCTACTGTGTCGGCAACAGGAGGTGTTGGTCCGTACACGTACTCATGGAATACAAACCCAATACAAACATCAGCCACTGCCAGCAACCTTG
>CAMPJV010000102.1 GCA_946886975.1 uncultured Taibaiella sp.
CGTATGCCACTGTTGAGCGATACGATGAAGGAAGGAGTTATAGCCGCCTGGCACAAGAAGGTGGGTGACAAGGTAAAAAGCGACGACGTCATTGCGGACGTTGAGACAGACAAGGCGACAATGGAGGTAATGCCATACGTGGACGGCACATTGCTATATATTGGTGTAGAACAAGGCCAGGCAGTTAAGGTTAATGGAATAATGGCTATCATAGGCAAGGAAGGAGAAGATTATAAGGCGATTCTTGATGCCGAGAAGAATACTGCTCCTGATTCTGGAGGCGCGGACAAGCAATCACAGTCCCAGCCAGTTCCCGAACAAAGCCCTGCAGAAAAGAAAGAAGTTCCAAAAGAGCCGGCAAAACAGACTAAGCCTGGCGATGCTACTGTAATCAGGATGCCCTTGCTGAGTGACACTATGAAAGAGGGTAAGATTGTAGCCTGGCACAAGAAAGAGGGTGATAAGGTGAAGAGCGATGACGTGCTGGCCGATGTGGAAACCGACAAGGCTACCATGGAAGTAATGCCCTATGTGGATGGAACTTTGCTCTACCTCGGCGTTAAAGAAGGGGAGGCCGCAAAAGTGAATGATATAATTGCGATAGTTGGTAAAGCAGGTACGGACATAGCACCCTACCTCGACAGCCCTGGGTCCTCTCCGGCTTTGGAAAGTGCAGATCAGCCAGCTCCTGCCCAGGACAAGAATGTCCAGCCAGCCCCACAAAAGAGTAGCGAATCAACACAGCAGTCCTCATCGGAAGATGAGCGGTTGAAAGTTTCCCCGCTTGCAAGAAAGCTTGCTGAGGAAAAAGGAGTGGACCTCCAACAGGTGCAGGGCAGCGGTGATAACGGACGTATCGTTAAAAGGGATATTGATAATTTCCAGCCTTCCGCACAGCAGCCTGCCACATCTCAGGCGAAGCAGGCACCTGCCAGCACGCAACCTGTCACCGTTGGTCAGGAGGGGCATAAAGACCAGCCGTTGTCGCAAATGCGTAAGATCATAGCGCAGAGACTTGCCGAAAGTAAGTTCTCCGCGCCTCACTTCTATCTGCGCATGACAGTCACAATGGACAATGCCATTGAAGCGCGAAAAGCAATTAATGAGGTGAGCCCCGTAAAAGTGTCCTTCAATGACCTTATCATAAAGGCAGTGGCCATAGCGTTGAGAAGACATCCTGCCGTAAATAGCTCATGGATGGGTGACTTCATCAGGCAAAATCAACATATCCATATTGGTACCGCCGTCGCGATAGATGAGGGTCTTATCGTGCCAGTGATAAAGTATACAGATCAGAAATCATTGTCTCAGATAGCTGAGGAGTCCAAAATGCTCGCAGATAAAGCAAGAAATAAGAAGCTGCAGCCACCAGAGTTTACAGGAAATACGTTTACCATCTCTAATCTTGGAATGATGGACATAGACGAATTTACTGCCATAATTAATCCTCCTGATAGTTGCATACTCGCTGTAGGAAAGATCACACCTACGCCGGTAGTAGAGAATAATCAGGTAGTAGTCCGCCAACTCCTTAAGCTTACCCTCAGTTGCGACCATAGGTCGGTAGATGGTGCAGTCGGAGCGGCCTTTTTGCAAACACTAAAAGCGCACTTGGAGAACCCCGTTACAATGCTTGTTTAAACTCAAACACTCGTAAATAAGAAAGACCCTGAATGCCAGGGTCTTTTCTTTTGCTATCACCGTGTCAGGAGAGTGCAGGAGATGGATTATTCCTTACCCGGTCATACTTTACATGCATGTACCAGTAAACCGGATAAGCTACAATGTTAAAAGTCGCCAGAAAGAGCACCCACATGATCTTATTTCCTGTAGGCACGTTGTCCCTCGTCCAGATATCCCAAACGAAATAGAGGAAGGCTGCAAAAGCAATGATGAAATTAATAGCCAGGAGTATAAACAGCGGCGTATAATTAGCAACCGTTGTTGTCTGCATAGCCACGTGGTCCTCCATGCGGTATTGTACTATGTAATCTTTGAGTATTACAAAGTAATAAACCAACCATAGGGCAAATAGAAATATAGGAGCAAACGCGAGTATACCAAGATTCCTTATTTTGTTCTTGCCGTCCATAATATTAGTAATTGATCTGCTTATTAGCTTAAAAACTATGCCCTTGAAAAAGGAGGGAAGTCATCAGGGTGATCGCTCGGTTTCAGCCGCTAAATGATTGAGTAATAATAATATTTGCAAATTTGAAGAACGCATGCTATTTTTGATCCATAACTTAAAACAATTATTACAATGAAAAAACTTGTTCTTTCAGTTTCGGTTCTGGCTAGCTTGGGACTTTTAGCTTTAACACAGCAATCATGTAGTGTTAAGGATCTCGCTAAGGAGCTTTTTAATGCGTTTGTGACTGATCCTCAGACTGCCTCATTCACCATTCCTATAGTAACCAGCACGGCTGCACCCTTTGGCGCACTCGATTCTGTAATCCTCGATGCTAACATCAACCAGATCATACAGGATAAGACTGGTGGTCAATTTTCTCTGGACGATGCAGATGGTATATTCTTAGAGAGCCTTAGATTTGAACTCGACAACGCGGATGCAGATAACAACTGGCAGAACTTCGAACAAGTGGGAATTGAATTAGTTCCTAATAACGCCAACGTGTCTAATTTGTCTATGGGACCTTGGAATGTTGATAATACCTATTCAACAAGTTTATCATTAGACAATATTGACAAAAGCATAAACATCAAGTCCTATTTGACTGGAACAGGTGCTGTCTACTACATTTTGAAGGGCAAAGCTCGCAAGGAGACTTCACATCCGTTGACTGGAACAATGTATATCACCTTCAAGGTTGACTAAGGTTTTGTCACTCGATATCTATAAAAGGGAGCGAGAGCTCCCTTTTTAGCTTAAGTACTTCCCCACAATCGGAACTCGCCTGCCTATTCCGAAGGCCTTGGGTGAGACTCTAATGATCGGACAGAATTGGTTTCTCTTGTATTCATTATTATTGACGAGCCTTAAGATCCTGGTAACCAACTCTCTGTCGTGCCCTAAAGCAATAAGCTCTTTAGGCCCCTGCCGCCGCTCAATGTATTGATATAGTAGCGGATCAAGCAAGGTGTATTCGGGGAGGCTATCACTGTCCTTTTGTCCCGGTCTGAGTTCGGCGCTGGGAGCCTTATTAATAATGTTTGCTGGTATGATCTCCTTTTGCCTGTTTACATACTTGGAAAGGGCGTATACCTGCATTTTGTAACAGTCACCTAACACACCCAATCCGCCTGCCATATCTCCATATAGCGTTCCATATCCCGTAGCAAGCTCGCTCTTATTTGAGGTGTTCAGGAGGATGGAGCCGAACTTGTTTGATAGAGCCATAACCAATGTTCCCCTTATGCGAGACTGCAGGTTTTCCTCAGCCACACTGAAGGGCAGATCTTTGAACACAGGCTCGAGAGTTCCGGAGAATGCATCAAAAACATCTTTTATGGGCAGTATGTCATATGGGTTATTAAGATTCTTTGATAGTTGCTCCGCATCGGTTACCGAGTGACCCGTGGAGAACTGAGACGGCATCAGTAGCGCTCTTACATTTTCCGGTCCCAAAGCCTCGCAGGCCAGCACAAGCACTAATGCACTGTCTATTCCTCCGGACGAAGCAACTATTGCCTTGGAGAAGCCCATCTTACTGAAGTAGTCTTTTATTCCGAGTACGAGTGCTGCATGTATTTCGTCAATCCCTTCTTCGGGGTCAAAGCTTTCTGGTATATCCTGGTAGTCTTTTATTGAGCTGCCTTGTCTTATCACGGGGTCCCTGAATGTCCCATCGTCCTGCCATGTCACTGACTGTAGCGCTTCCGTGAAGTAAGGCAGTTCAGCTACTATGTCCTGCGCCGCGTTCATTACCAGCGACCCTCCGTCAAACACTATCTCCGTCTGGGAGCCCACCGTATTGCAATAGATCATGGGAAGCTTATAATGGACTACGTTCCGCTTTACCGTGCTGGTCCTTCCTTCTGCATGCCCATAGTCAAACGGTGAAGCACTAATGTTGATCATTATGTCTGGCGACTGCCCGATCAACTGATCCATCGGGCAGATCCTGTATAGAGGGTTCTCTGCAATATTCCAGATGTCCTCACAGATGGTCACCGCCAGCCTTTTCCCTTTAAATTCCAGGACACTCCATTCTATCGAAGGTTCAAAGTAGCGGTACTCATCAAAGATATCATACGTTGGGAGCAGCGTTTTGTGAGCCATTCCTTTTATTTCTTTCTCATGCAGCAGGTAGGCTGTGTTGAATAGATCCTTGCCTTCTATTTTCGGATTGCGGGACGGCGCACCTACAATCACACCAATCGTATCTGCTTCTTCCCTGATCCTGTCAATGGAGGCAAGACTCTGCTCAATAAAGTCGTTGAACTCAAGGAAATCTCTTGGCGGATATCCGCATACTGCCAGTTCAGAGAACACGATAAGGTCGCCCGCTTCCGCTTTAGCCTCCCTGATGGCGTTGATGATCTTCTCTGTGTTGGCTTCAAAGTTGCCTATATGGTAGTTCTGCTGGGCCAGGAATATCTTCATACGAATTGGACGATTAACACCTACTCAACGCATAAAAATCACTCCTTTGCGTTAGAAAGCCCGCGCAAAGATCTGCACGGGCCACGTTGGTTTGGTTAAATGACGGTGTAAATTAAAAGAATAATCCAATGCGAAACGCTAAACTATTTTGACGGACGTTCCCGTCGCCGAAGCTACCGAGATATCCCAGTTCATAATCTGATGGATTGGTCACGTCAGGAAGGAAGCCGTTATTGAAGAAGAGCCCGAGATACACGGACATCCTGTCGGATATAGGCCGCTCTATTCCTCCTCCAAGGTTCAGGGACAGTAGAAAGGGTGCTACCGTAAAGGATCCTACCAGCTTTTCCCGCTCTTCAGCTACTGACTGTTTGTTCCCGAATTCATCGTTGTAGGTCACGGTATATGTCGCCTTCTTTCCAATATTCACACCGGCGGTGAGGCCTATTTGTCCAAAGAGCTGAACGCCCATATCGGCAATCTCGTCACTGCGAAGCTTAAGCTGAAAGGGAACCTCCAGGTATTGAAGTGTGTAGTTAAAGTCCGCAGTTTGTACAGTAGAATGTTCACTATTCGGTGTGATCCTGTCGGAGCGCAGCCTGCCGCCTGTTGTGTTTAGCTGAAAGCCAGTCGCAATAGCATAATTGTATGTAAAGTAGTAATCTGCAAGCAGCCCCCAGGTGTAACCAACCTTGCTGCCAAGAGACCTGACGCGGAATAGACCATCGTCACTCTTTGTCGCTGTTGGCTTCATCCACGACACATTCGGAGCGAAATAGGCGCCAAAGCGTAGCCGGTTCACGTCTACTCTTCCTCTCGGGTCCGGACCGATAACTTCATAGTCCTGTGCGAAACTACTGGAGAGAACTCCTGATAATAAGGAAGTGATCAGTAATAGTTTTTTCATATGGTTCGGATTATTAGTAAGCTTTAACAATTATCAGGCCATAGAAGTTTCTACCTGCTATTTTTGCGGTACAAAGTAAAGTAATTAGAATGGCAAGTTTAAGTGCACTGTACATACAAGGCCGGGGTAAGAGGCTATCGGTCAATACACTCTTTTTGTTGCTCATGTTGATCTTCCAGACAAGCTGCGACAGCAATGACGGGCATCCGGATGTTAGCGGCATTAAGGTAAAGCTCGAAACCATGCGGCTCGACAGAGACCTTGCTAATATTGATACCTCCGGCGTACCCGAGGGCCTCCAACAGCTTAAAGCCAAATATCCCGACTTTCTCGACTTCTATCTGGATACTTTAATGGGCTTTGGCATTCAGGGCCGGTATGAAGATTCGGTACAGGGCATAAGTGCCGGTCTAAAGCCGTTCCTGTCTCATAATGACATCAGGGGCCTGTTTGATACAGTGGCTAAGCATTACCCTGACACCAGGGGTATAGATGAAGACCTGAAACACGGCTTTCAGTACATGAAGCACTACTACCCTCAGTTCTATATCCCAAAGATCATTTACCTGATCACAGGACTGAACCAGTGGAGCGTCGTCACGGTAGATACGAATATCGTAGGTGTCGGGCTGGACATGTACCTCGGTGAGCAGTACCCCTTCTATGCCGCTGTCCAGATACCAGACTACGTAATAAGGAAGTGCAAGCCGGAATACATACCCGTCAATACTTTCCAGGCTATTTACCGCGACAGGATCCCATTCGTGCCGGAAGGCCGCTCCTTGCTGGACATGATGATCCAGCGGGGAAAGGAGCAGTATTTTCTGAACAAGATGGTCCCTTTCAAGGATGACACTGTCCGCCTGGGATATACGAAGGCGCAGCTGGAATGGTGCGAGGACAACGAGGCAATGGTCTATAACTTCTTTGTGAGAGACAACCTGCTCTACGAAACAAACTGGCAGAAGATACTCCGGTACGTTAGCGATGGCCCCTCTGCCACTGGTATGCCTCCGGAGAGTCCAGGCAACATTGGCACGTGGCTTGGCTACCAGATCGTAAAGGCCTATGTAAAGGAACACCCGGATGCTACTCTGAACGAAGTGCTGAAGGAAAGCGATGCACAAGCCTTTCTGAGATCGTCTAAATACAAGCCCAAATAACCTCATTATATTCGCCTCTTAACCAGAACCAATGCTCAAACAACTATTGCTTTCCGGAATCTTATTATTCGGCCTGAACGCGCAGGCGCAGATCGATCAGACGGACGAGTGGAAAAAGTCCCTTAGCACCGAAAATAAAGACACCGTTGCCTGGGTGAAAGGTGGCGTGTTCAGCGTCGGCCTTAACGAGGGTTTTCTCCACAACTGGGCCGCCGGCGGTGAGGTTGTATCCATGACCATCAATGGCCAGTTCAATGGTTACCTGAACAGGATAATGCATCATCATATCTGGACTAATAACCTCGATATGACATATGGTCTGTTCTATGCTTATTCCAACTCCTTCGTTCCAAGAAAGATAGACGACAGGATCGACTTCACTTCCAAGTATGGTGTTCAGATTGGCCAGAATGAGAACCTTTACCTCGCCGGCCTGTTTAACTTCAAAAGCCAGTTCACCAAGGGCTACGACTACAGCGTGCCCAACTGGGATTCCTTCTCTACCTCAGAGTTCCTGTCCCCCGCTTACTTTACCGGTGCTATCGGCATTGAGTACCGCAAGGGCAGCAACCTTAGTTTGTTCCTGTCACCATTGGCGGCACGCATAACGGTAGCGGATAGAAAGTACACGTCTATGAAGCCCGAAGGGGCCTTCGGGGTGCAGTACAACCAAACCACGCGATTCGAGCTTGGTGCGTACTTCTCCGGTCGCTATCAAACAGAGATCAACAAGAAGCTGCTGTTCAAGACCAGGGTCGACCTCTACGCGAACTACCTCGCCAAAGACAAGAAAGACTCCACGGGCATGGTGGTGAAGAAAGACAATCCCGGCAACATAGACATCCTGTGGGACAACTTCGTTTCCTACAAGATGAGTAAGCACCTCAGCCTCACCCTTGCGGCCACTTTCATTTACGACAACGATATACCTTACGAAAAGACTTATATCAATACCGCAGGGGCAGAGATAGTCAAAGACGAACCCGGCACTGGCCTCGGCTGGTGGCAGGTAAAACAGGTGCTCGCCATCGGCATCGAATACAGGTTCTGACCGCAGCGATATATTTCCCAATAAATCAAAGAACTTGCCTTTCAGGCTATAGTTAAATCCCGGACACTTCTGCCAGGATGGATATTCATGACAACATCACAATGGCGCAAAATGCTGCGGTTCTACTGAGATGTAAGTCTGTGTATTTATGATTTGTGGCTTAGTATTTATTGCCACCTTGAGAGGAGCTACGAGCTCCTGGAAAATGTCCTTACGGGGACGCAAATAGTAGCAGACTGCTACTATTTTTGCTTACACAAATATACGAAATGCGGGAGGCGATTACAAATATTTGTTGGTCTAATAACCTTGCTGAAAAAGGCTTTCAGCTCTTTAGAAGATGGAGATTTTGTCTCGAGCTACACCAGACTACAGGCGCGACATAGCTGTTTGTGATGCCTGAGGTTGCGCTTCAGCACCACGGTTGGGGCTCAGTTCAAAATGACAGGGATAAACCAGCAATGTCTTGAAATACTCGATAGCTAATTCCTTTGCCTCAAACAGGCTGTTAGCCTCAAAGCTTTTCTTTTCGCCGGTGTTGTTTTTGAATGTGTACTGTTTCATGGGTCGTTGAATGTTAGGTCAAATATAGAAAGCCGTGATTCTTACTCGGTTACTTTACAGCCTGTTTAACCTACGTTTAATAAAATGCGGTGATATGATAACAACGTAATAACCAATCGCTTCCTAAGTTATTCATATTTCATTATATTAGTACACGACAAACTTCATTAATGCAGCGAGCTCCATTTATCTGGTCTTCGCGTGAACATGGCTGCGAACGGTGTTAGGAGTTGATCGAACAAGTAATTGAGCATCCTATAG